>CAXUFU010000008.1:0-17823 GCA_964250275.1 uncultured Chthoniobacterales bacterium
GCACGGTGCAGGATATCACCGAGAGAGTCTTTGTCGCGGAGGTCGGCCGGCACCTGACCGAGGCGCGCGAATTGCCCGAGATGTTGCGCCGTTGTACGCAGAGCATGGTGGATCACCTGGGGGGCGCTTTTGCCCGCATCTGGACACTCAACGAGCGGGAGAACGTCCTGGAGCTGCGCGCTAGCAGCGGCATGTACACGCACCTGCACGGAGTGCACGGCCGCGTCCGGGTCGGACAGTTCAAGATCGGAAACATTGCGTCGCAACGTCTGCCTCATCTGACCAACCAGGTGCTCGGAGATCCGCTGGTGCCCGAGCAAGCCTGGGCGCGGGAGAAAGGCCTGACCGCTTTCGCCGGCTATCCTTTGATCGTGGATGACCGGCTTGTGGGCGTGATGGCGATGTTTTCACGGCATCAACTTTCTGAGCAAACCCTTGAAGCAATGGCGTCCGTGGCGCGGCAGGTGGCGCTGGGCATTGAGCGTAAAGCGGCGGATGACGCGTTGCGGGTAAGCGAAGAGAACCACCGGTCTTTGTTCAATACCGTTCCGTTGCCCACTTGCATCTTCGACCTTTCTTCGCTGGTCTTTCTGGAAGTCAACCAAGCCGCCGTCACGCATTACGGCTACTCACGCGAAGAGTTCCTGGCGATGGACCTGCTCGGGCTCTGCTTCCCCGAAGACGTGCCGGCGATCCTGGAGGAGTTGCGAGCGACGGCGCCGGACCCGATGCGGGTTGGTTACAGGCGGCACCGGAAAAAGGATGGCACCCCCATCGAGATCGAGACCTACATCGTCGCGGTCACTTTCGCCGGGCGACCGGCGCGCCTGGCTGTCTTTACGGATGTGACCGAGCGCCGCCGCACGGAGCAGGCGCTGCTGGAAAGTGAAACCCGCTACCAGCGCATCGCCGCCAACGTACCCGGCATGGTATACCGGCGCTTGCTGCGGACCGATGGCAGCATTCTCTATCCCCTCGTGAGCGAGGGCTGCCGCGAACTTTTTGGCTTGGAACCGGAGCAAGCGCAGAACGATCCCCAACTGATGGTGGGGCGGGTGCATCCGGAGGATCGGATCGGCCTGCGCGAGTCCATCCTGGAGTCGGCCAGGACACTGCAACCCTGGACCTGGCAAGGGCGCATTGTGCGGCCGGGCACCGGTGACATCCGCTACATCCAGGCGGTCTCCCGGCCGGAGCGGCAGGGGAATGGAGACGTGATCTGGGACGGCGTGGTCGTGGATGTTACCGATACGAAACGCGCGGAAGGCGACCGGCAGGCCAGGGAAGAGGCTGTCCGCGCGAACCGTGCCAAGACCGAGTTTCTTTCCCGCATCAGCCATGAACTGCGGACCCCGCTCAACGCCATCCTGGGTTTCAGCCAGGTGCTGGGACTCAGTGCTCTGGCGGAGCAGGATGCCCTGGCTCTGAGTTACATCGTCAAGGGCGGCCACCACCTGCTTTCCCTGATCGATGAGGTGCTCGACTTTTCCAGAGCAGAAACGGGTGAACTGCATCTCGTGCTGCGGGAAGTCGACCCCGCCGCCATCGCCAAAGAGTGCGTCGGGCTGACGGCCCGCTTGGCGGACGCGCGCGGTATCACCTGCTCGGTAGAGCAACTCCGCGTCCGCGCCCCGGTCTGGTGCGATGAACACCGCTTGCGGCAGATGGTGCTCAACCTTTTGTCCAACGCCATCAAGTACAACCGGGATCATGGCCAGGTACGTGTTCATTTCGAGCCGCTGACTCCTGACCGTCTGCGGGTCAACATCAGTGACACCGGTGAGGGCATTTCACCCGAGGGCATGGCGCGCTTGTTCGTGCCCTTCGAGCGTTTGGAACACGAGTACGACGGGACCGAAGGCACCGGCTTGGGTTTAGTCGTTTCCAAACGGATTGCCGAAGCGATGGGTGGCACCGTGGGTGTGGAGAGCCAATTGGGCAGCGGCAGCAAGTTTTGGATCGAGCTGCCCCGCGCGCCACTCTCGCCAGACCCGCACTCCGGTGACCAAGTCACGGTTGGGTTACCCAGTGAGATGACGGGAGCGCAGCCGCAAGTTGAGTTGCTTTATATTGAGGACAATGAGTCGAACATCAAGGTGATGGAAATGGTGCTCGCGCAACGCCGGCCGGATTGGTGTTTTACGTCGATCGCGGAAGGGAGCAAGGGCCTGGCACATGCCCGCCGTTCTTTGCCTACTATTATCCTGCTCGATTTACACCTGCCGGAAATGAGCGGTGAAGATGTTTTGGAAAGCTTGCGCCGTGATCCGGCTACAAGTCAGATCCCGGTCTTTGTGCTCAGCGCAGACGCCAATCTACAAACCCGTGAGCTCGTGCTGGCGAAAGGCGCGGACGAGTACATCACCAAACCTTTCGACGCCGAAAACTTACTGGAGTTACTCGATACGGCCTTAATCAAGCGGCGCCGAACGAGCAGGAACGGCTCTTCCGGTCAGGCGGCGAAGCTGCCGCTACAAAAAAGGTAGGATGGATCTCCGATCCGGTCCCATTTGCGGTGGGGAGACGCTCCGCTACGCCTTCCTTAACTCTTCCGCAGCAGCTCATCGAGCCGCTCTAACAATTTACTGACGTTAAGCGGCTTCGATAGATAATCCGTGGCGCCCAAGGACAAAAGGCGTTCCCGGCTATGTTCCGTCGCATCCGCGCTGAGCAACAACACCGGCGTGGCGTGGGTCACAGCATCTGTTTGCAGCCGGCGCAATACCTCGTCGCCTTTCATGCCGGGAAGCTGTAGGTCCAGCAGAATGACGTCGGGCGCTTGCTCCCGGGCTTGCTGCAAGCCAGTGGGTCCGTCCTGCGCGGAAAGAAGCCGCCAGTTTGGGCGCAGGCGCTCGATGACAGTCTTAATGACCTGCACGTTAGAGACGTTATCTTCAATGTAGAGTAGAGTGGCGGCCGGAATCTCGGCCCGTTCCTGCACCAACCCGCGGCTGGGTGTTACCGGATCGGCCTCGGCTGGCGCGGCGTCAACGTCGACCGGCAGATCGATCCAAAAGGTGCTGCCTTGGCCGACTTCGCTTTCCACTCCCAAGGAACCGCCCATGGCTTCCACTAACCGTCTCGACACCACCAGGCCCAACCCCGAGCCTTCCACTTCACCAAACTCCTGTCCTAAACGCTCGAATGCCACGAACAAGCGCGGCAGTTCCGCGGCGGATATACCAGGTCCAGTATCGCTGACTTGCAACCGCACAAAGTCAGTCCCCACCCGCCGGCAGCTCAGCGTCACTTGCCCAGCCGGACGGTTATACTTGATGGCGTTGGACAGCAGGTTGAGCAGCACCTGCCTGAGCCGCTGCGCATCGGCTCGAACCGGTACCTGACAAGCCTCACTCATGGCCAAGGTGCAGGTGATCCCGCGGGCCTGCGCCAAACGATTGACGAATCCGACGCATTCCTGCGCCAGCTTCTCGAGTGGCACCGCCACCAGCCTCAACATCAGTTCACCGGTCTCCACCCGCGTGAGATCGAGCACTTCATCGATCAAGGAAAGCAGGTGCCGTCCCCCGCTGAGGATGTGCTTGACGCTCTGGACATCCTGTTCACCTAACGAGCTAAGCTCCAGCACCTGGCCGAACCCGAGGATGGCGTTGAGCGGCGTGCGCAGTTCATGGCTCATGCGTGAGAGGAACACGCTCTTGGCGGTGTTTGCCCGTTCGGCTTCTCCCTTGGCCAGCCGGAGAGACACCTCGCTCAAGTGACGTTCAGTCACGTCGATCGCGGTGGTGATATGCAACCAGCGGCCGTCCGACAGTCTGCCCAGGTTGACGCTGCTGATGTCCCAGAGACGTTCCTGGCCATTGGCGCAGCGGATGGGCAGCAAAGGGCATTCAATGGCCCCGACATGCTGCGGAAGCTGCGCGAAATGCTCCTGCAAGCGATGTTGTGCTTCCGGCAACGGAAGGGCCCGCTGCAGCCAGGCGTCCATGGTCGCGAGTTCTTCCGGCAGATAGCCGGTCAGGTGGGTCCAGGTATCGTTCACCTGCAATACTTCTCCATCGTCGGCGTGGAGCATTACCGGGAAAGGCGCGAGAAGATTGGCGAGCCGGAAACGCTCCTCGCTGCGGCGGAGCGCCTGCTTCTGCCTCTCCTCCTCGGTCACGTCAATGATAATGCCATCGCAGATGATGCTGGCGTCCGGCAGCCGCTCCGGCCGGGAGTCAAACCGCACCCAACGCAGTTCGCCGTTCGCCAGGAAATGGCGCCCTTGCCAGTGAAAAGGAGCCAGGGTCTGTTCCGTGGCGCGCATCGCCTGCTCCAGACCAGGCCGATCGTCAGGATGAATCCGGTCCAGCATGACCTGAGGGTGGGACTGGATCTCGTGCGGCTCCTGACCATACAAAGCCCGGCAACTTTCGCTGATAAAAGGGATCTCGACGTGTCCATCCGGCTGCACCAGATACTGGTAAACGACGCCCGGCGTATTGGCCGCGATGCGATGATAACGAGCTTCCACGGCCTGCAAGGCGTCTTCACCGCGCTGGCGGGCGATGGCTGCCGCCAGAATATTGGCCACAGCCTGCACGAAATACATGTCGTCCTCCGTGAACTCGCGCTGCTTCCGGGTGTAGGCGGCCAGGATGCCGTAGCACGGCACATCGCTGCCCTTGCCGCCCACGGGAACCGTCACACCACTCACCGCGCCGGTGGCCTTCAACCAGGGGCTGATTTTAAAGCGCCGCTCTTCAAGAAAGCTTTGGATGGCAACGGCTTCGCCCGTGCGGACAACGTAACCGGAAGCAAACTTCGGGTTGTCCGAGACGGCCCGCTTGCCGCGTTTTCCCGGCGCCAGATTGAGCCCGGCGCGCATCACCAGTTCTTTGCGGGCGGGAACGTGTTCCAAGACGCGGCAAATCTCCAGGTCCAGGGTGTCCGCCACGGTTGTGATCGCCGCCTCGAGCAAGGTGTCCACTTCGCCGCTGCGTAACGCGATAGCTCCGAGCTCGACGACGGCCTGCTGTTGCCGGGCGCGCTGCACCAGGAGGATCTCGGCTTTCTTGCGCTGCGAAACATCGCGCACCAGGCCGAGCAGCACGCGGCCTTCGCCGATCTCCACCACGCTGAGGCGGGCCTCGACCGGGAAGACGCTGCCATCCTTGCGCCGGTAGAGACTATCGAGCGTACCGGCTTCGCCCGGCTCCATCTCACGCCAGCGCTTCGGGCCTTTGACGGGATCAAAGCCGACGTCTACGTCGCCGACGTGGCGCACGAGGAGTTCGGCGCGTTCGTAGCCGACCAGTTTGCAGGCGGCCTTGTTGACATTCAGGATCCGGCCTTCGACGTCATAGACGAACATCGCGTCGCTGGCTTGTTCCACGATCCGTTGAAGACTGTCGTCCTGGGCGGGAGCAGCGCCAGGATCTGCTGGTTCCGTGGCCGGCTGACCGGAAGCAGCGGCAGCCAAGCTACCGTGTGCGCGGCGCTCCGTCTCCAGCGCGACCTCGGCTTGCTGGCGCTGCAGAGTTTCGGCGCGCAGTTCAGTGCCCAACCGGTGTAAAAGGAGCTCGTCTTCGACTAAAGTCGCGAGTTCGGTGAGTAGCTGTTGCTCCGCCGGCGAGAATCCGCGCGGCTGGTAAGCCACGGCGCATAACGCACCTAGAGGCTGACCCTCGGGTGTGCGCAAGGGAGCGCCGGCGTAGAAGCGAAACCCTGGCGCGCCAGTCACCAGCGGATTGCTCGCGAAGAGCGGGTCTTGGGTGGTGTCGGGGATCACCAGGACCTTGTCACCCCACATGGCTTGCGCGCAGAAGGACGTCTCGCGAGGCATTTCCCGCGCGTCCAAGCCGCGCACGGATTTCGACCATTGCCGGTGGGTGTCCACCAGGTTGACGCTGGAGATTGGCACCTGGAACAATCGCGTCACCAGGGAGGTGATGTGATCGAATGCCGGTTCCGGGGGCGTATCTAAAATGTGGTAGTCGCGCAAGGCCGCCAACCGTTTGGCCTCACGGGGATCTGGGGGATCGTCCATGGAGGGAGGCTATCTGGAAGCTTCTGATTCTTTTTCGCCAGCAGCTTGATCTCGGCTAATCCATGCTCAATGAATCGCAGGGCAGCAGGTTTATGGCGGTAAGGGTTTTGCTAACCGCCTGAACGCGTGGGCAAACCGATGCCAGCGGGCTTGGCATCGACCGGTGCCTGGTTGAACTCCGACCAAACCAAGAGGCAACAGGTAGGTGGCCCTTTTTTCGGTTAGACGATTGTTTCCGGGCTAATGTCCATCCTAATCCGCAATTCAATCTGTAAAACGTGGTGCTCCTCCCACTGAGTCACGCGTTGGCTGTTCATTTAGTACTCGGGGGCCGTGCAAGTGACTCTGTTGTAATGAACGACCTCCGGTGGCTCCTCGTGCCAGGGAGGCAGCTTGGGGGGGGGACTTGGAATCGTCCTCAGCAGCTACCGTGACGCCCAAAGCGGTCGCAAGCCACAGCTGTCGGAATGGTAATGTTTGCCATAAACCCATAAATCTGGATAGCTTGGGAAAATGAAGACAACGCTCGAAATCCCTGACGAACTTTATCGCCAAGCGAAGATACGAGCCGCCCATGAGAATCGAAAGATTAAGGACCTTGTCAGCGAGGGGTTGCGACTGGTGCTTGGGCTGACGAAGCCCACCCAATCACGACCTCTGCGCCGCATGACGAAAGCACCAGTGACGATCCGCAGGGGGAACACGATTCCTGTGCTTTCGAATGACGCCGTGGCGAGATTGCTCGAACGCGCGGGCGAGCGCCTGCCATGAAGTTCCTCGCGGACGTCAACGTGGTTTTCCCTCTGCTGGTGAGTCGCCATCAGCATCGCAATACGGCTCTGGAATGGTTCGACTCAACCTTGTCGGCGGGGGTCGTACTCCCCCGGCTGACGCGGCTCGGGGCGTTGCGCCTGCTCACGACCGCGCAAGTGATGGGGCAAGATGTCTTGACTCCCAAAGCCGTTATTACGGCCTTGGAAATGTTGGAAGCAGCCGCATCGTGCTTCTCCATGAACCCGATGGCTTGGATGAGCCGCTCAAGAAGTTTGTGACCCCCTGCGCAGCCACACCTAATCTCTGGACCGATGCCTATCTCGCGGCATTTGCGAACGCGGCAGAATTGAAGCTGGTGTCATTTGATCGAGGCTTCTTGAAGTTCCCCGGCCCGGCTTTTCTGTTGTTGGTGCCAGGCAAAGAAATGAAGTGAGCCTGACCGAACAAGTTCCCGTAGTTCAACGGATAGAACGGAGGGTTCCTAATACGAAATGGTCATTTTTTGCCTGAATCATCACAGGTCCTCAGTAGTGTGCAACTGACAGTCTACAGGTACTTGCGATGAACTCAGTCTCGTCCCGAATCATCACGAATTCTCACGAATTTCGACGTCGGGTGACATAATGGGTGATATAATTTTTAGCAAGGCATGAGAGACGGGTTGAGCCGCCAACCCGGTACTATCGAGGATAGGCTGTAACCAACCTGGGCGCGGACTTTCCTTCCGAGATCCAAACGGTGCGGATGCAGGGGTTGAACCCGTCGGGGGTGACAATCTCGCATTCCAAAATGAATTTTTCGCCGAATGTCGTCTTGGTTGAAACGCTGATTTCCCGATTAGCGCCGTGCTCCAAAAGTGCGTCTCGCAGAATAGTCCAAGCCTTCCGCCGGAAACCATGTTGTCGAAAGTATCTGGCTTTGGATTCATCGTCCTTGCTACGAGCATTCAGCAGGTAATCCAGCAACTTGCTCTCTTCAACCCGTGGTTCTTCACGGTGCGGGAGCAGCTTGGAATCACACATCCTCGTCGATCAATTCTTCGATATCGGCAGACGAAAGAGTTTCAACGGCAGGACGTTTCAGTTCTTCGACAAACTCAACTTCGTAACCGGACCCGGCCTCGTAGACGTGGACGATGGTACCGACCGCGCCAACATCAAGGCCCGACGAGGGCAGGGCACGACATAGACGGACGCGCGTGTGCTCGGGCAGGCTGTGCGCATCTGGCGAAGGCGGATGCCCAGCGATCGCAGAAGACATGGTGATGACAAAGGGCAGCATATCACCTGCCACAAATCGATCAATCAGTTCGCCCGCAGATGTGGCAAGCGCTCGCTCGCGCACGTCCGCTTCCGCACGCAAAGCCGCTGCCTCTTCGGCAAAATCGGCGATGGCACTCTCTTCCTTTTTAAAGAGGCGGACGATTTGGAAGTTCGCAAAATCAGTTGGGTCGATTTCGGGAATGCTGGAGCCATAGGGCAACGCTTTGACCAGCGGACGTCCGAGGATCGGGTGCGAAAGCGCCGTAAGTAGATATCCCACCCGAATCTGGGCCTCCGCACTTGGCGCGATACGAATGACGTGATCGGAGACTACCTTGTCCTGAACAGCCTCTGTTGCGAGAACGACACTGCCGTTGATTCCGTAGGTTTGGCCGGAGCGAGCCAGTAGCAGCCATCCTGCCTTGACACGTCCTTTGTTCGGATCGCCAAAATCACCATCGGCGATGCACTTTTCCAAGTCAGGGTTCGTTTCGAATAGCGCGGCGCTATCGAGAAGCCAAACACCATCCTCCGCGGGGATGCGCCGAAAACGGGTGGGTAACCATACTCCGAATCCGGCGTCGCGCAATTTCGTAAACCCTTGCCCGTGCTCAGACAGATGGCGCCGGATAGTGGCAGCGCCCGGGTTGTGGAAAACGCCTTCGAAGCGCCGACGACCGGCAAACAGGGAGGAAGCACGAACATTGTAGCCGTGTTCGCCCCAATCACTCACTCTCACTGATCCCAACGCACGCTCAAAACTCCCTTCGGCGTCGAGTGACAGCTGATGTGCACGATTGCGGAGATGGAGTATTTCGGAAGTCCGTTCGGAAAATTCTCGCCCCAGCTTCTCGTTTACCACGGGTACGGGGAGAGCATTCAGATGCGCTATCTCCAGATGCTTTATCATGTGGCCATACTTCGCACCGGTCATCATCGCGCGTGCCTGCGTCGAACGGAGGTAAGCATAGAGCCAGCCCCACTGTGCCGGATCGTTGACAGTAACGCGGAGAAGGTCGTGGGAGATAAGGGTCTTTTCGTGCGGCGCGTGGGCGAGCGTGGCGCGTCCAACGGCCCCGGAGCAGGTAATAAGAATCATGCCTGGCTTCACAAGGCGATCTTCCAATTCGTTGGTGCGCTCCAGCGCGAGCCACTTGCGCGGTACGGGACGAATATCGTAAACCTGGGTCGCGGCAAGGAACGGAATGCCGAAATCTGGACTGACTTGAATGCCCTTAAGCCGTGATGGCTGCCAGACGCGGGCAAGCTGGCCGAGCCGTTGCCAACCGGCAGCACGTTCCTGAATCGCGAGTCGCAATCCGTAGCCGCTCGATAGAAACGTCTCCGCCTCCATGCGGCGGTCGCCACCCCAAAGCAGATGCGACGCGAGCGAAGTCCATTTAGTTTGATGCCAAGGCCATTCCTGCCGCGGTGCGGGTTGAGGAGCGGCTAGTCTTGCTCGGAAAGCCATTTCCTAAACTCCCGTGCAATTTGGAGTGTGTTGTCGTCCGGGACCTTTACGCTCGCTTTTTGGTGGCGGATCACCGGCACGCCATTTGCGTACTCTTTCAATTGAAGATCGATCTCCTCGAAGACCTCATTGCCCTTTCGGTCGCGAACGTAAGTCTTCGTTCCGCGCTTGTCGTGACCAACATGGTTCGCGACAGCCATGAAGACTTGATAGTCGTTCATGCGCCCAGCGGCTTCCTCCATAGCCACTTGTTGCGCCGTCTTTCGCTCCAAAACAAGCACACTGGTCTGGATGCTCACGAACGGCTGAAAAGTGTCCGGATGGAGGTCAATACTACCAAGGATACGGCAGTGATGAAGAATCCATTCCCGGACGTATCCGAGGCCCGGAGAGCCAAGAATTCCATCCGGCAACACCATTGCCAGGCGGCCTGTGCCTGGCTTAAGAAAGCGCACGCAACGCTCGATAAAGAGAATTTCCGGTGGTTGGGATTTCTGGACCGTCTCATTTATTTTCCATCGATCTGTTTCACCATCATAGCTCCATGAGTGGCCGAGGTCGTATTGCTCGAGAATCGCCGGATCGTTAACGGGAATTTTTGAGCCGAACGGCGGGTTAGTGAAAAGAATATCGATCTTCCCCATGAGTCGGCGGTCGCGAAGTTCGTCGGGCCAGATAACGGGGTTCTCGAGCGAGTTCGCTTGGAACAGACCGCCCGCGCCGTCGTTGTTCATGACCATGTTCATCTTCGACGCCTTCACCAACTCGGGGTTGAAGTCGATACCGGTAATAAACTTTCCGGCATAGCTTTTCATGCGGTCGCGAATTGCATTTTCCGCGCGCTCAAGATTGTTCCCCCATTTTTTATTTTCGGCAGCTTGAATCTTCGCGATGACATAATTCATCGCGGTGATTAGGAAGCCTCCCGTGCCGCAGGCAGGATCGAGGACGAGTTCCTTTTCCCCCGGATTAAGCATCTCGACGGCCATCTTGCAAATATTGCGCGGGGTAAAGAATTCACCGCGATCACCGCGCAAATTCGAGCCAACGATTTCCTCGTAAGCCCGGCCTTTCACGTCGATGTCGCTCTCCAGGAGCGAATACATTTGGAGTTGGCTGACTAAATAGGCGAGCACGCGCGGCTCCAGGCGAACCGCATCGTTCATGTCAAAGATTTGCGGATAGTCCGCTTTTACCTCCGCGAACAATTTCTCGACACGCGCTTTAACTTTCAACGGACCATTGACGCCCGCACGCTCGTTCGCCGCGGCATAGAATTCAACGTTGTCGTTCTGCCGTTCGTCATGAATTTTGCAAAAAATCAGCTTGAGCAATTCCCAAAAAGCTTGCGGCTTTTGTAGCCCCTGATTACCAGCGATGTAATTGTGGCAACGGCGAAACGCGAAGAGCAGCGCATCGGAAGTGGCGGGCTTTAACTGATCAAAGCGGGGACGCTCAGCTTCGTCATCCTTGCGTCCGCATTCGGGGAGGTCGGGAATTTCCTCGGTATTCGCCGCGCCGTTCTTGAAGACGCGCCGATAACAGAATCGCTCCATGCCATTCGTCCACATGCCGTATCGGACGTTTTCACATGCGGCCACGTAGCTAAGCAATTGACCAACGCCTTCTTTGCTGTCGGCTGCTTTCACTGACGACGCTTTGCATTCGACAATGATCAACGCAGTTCCCTGCTCATGCGGCGCGTTCTCCGGGAAAATGACGATGTCTGCGCGAGGCTTTCGGCTACCGAGACGAAGGGTAAACTCGACCGTGATGTCGCGTTTAGCGTAGCCGTATTCACGAACGAGCGATTTTGCGATCTCCTGGCGAACGTACTCTTCCGGCGTTTCGTCGCGCTGCGTGATGCCATCGATAAAATCAAGGACCTTGCCTTGCTGAACGATGATTGCGCTAGGGAGAGCGGCGCGAGCGGTCTCGGTGGGCACTGCGCGACAATGGCGGCACTGGCAGCAAAATACAATGCGAAAACCGGGCATCTTGGCGATCCAAGTCGCTGAGGCGAGACGACCTCCGGTGGCCCGTCGTGCCGGGGAGGCAGTTTGGGGGGAACTGTTCAGACGCGGGGAACATTCGTCAGTTGATGCCCGGAGGAGCGCTCGCGAAGAGCATGCTCTTCCAAATTTTGGTTGGTGTGTGGCTCTTGCGACTGAGCCTCTGCATGATGTAAGAGGCGGATTCCGCAAGTCTGCCCGGGTCCACTTTGTGTGCCGGGATCGTTGGCAGGTAAAACCAGAGGGTGGTGCCGGGATCATCCATGCTTGCCTCGCTGTGAACGCTCACCGCGCCAATCTGGTGCAAGCCGGTTGGCTCTGGACCCTCCCGTTTTGGAACGAAAACGCTTATCAGGCACACGACGCCCATTTTTCGCTGCCACTCAGGAAGCGATTTGTCCTGAAGCCGGAACGCTTCGACCTCAAGATGTGCGTTCATAGCAAAACGGGCCTGAATCCGTTGAGTGCGGGCAGACGCGAGATCGGGGTTTGTTTAACGAGGCGAGCGAAATTCTTGAGCCACTGATCGGCGTCCACAATGCACTTGAACTCGCCGGCAGCTCGAATCCGCGGCAGCCGGTTGATCTTGCGTCCGCTCCCACCGTGAACTTTTCTAAACAGCGGTTGCCGCCAGAGCCATCCACGATGTCCCGCCAATGACCGGAACGCTGTGTCGACGTCCACCTTTAATTGCGTCAGGGGGGTGCCTTCTGTATACCAATGTTGCCAGTCACTGACCTGAGAAGTGCAATCGTATTCTGATAGGTTCTTATTTCGGAGGTCCTAACGTTCCGTACGCGGCTAGAGGGCAAACGGGTTTAGCACGTGCACCCCTGTGCGCTCAACGTCAGCGATATTGCGAGTCACCAGGGTTAAGTCGTGCTGCAACGCCGTGGCTGCCAAGAGGCCGTCGATCGAAGGCAGCGGTTGCGACAGACCAAGCTGACCCCAACGCTCGGCGATCTCCAGGCTAATAGGTAGTATCCGCGCCGTGTACTGCTGGATTAAGCCTTTAAGCCATCGTTCAAGAGCGATCGCCGCTTGCGGGTCGGTTCTGCGACACAACTCGATTCCCCGACGAACCTCGCCGAGCACCAGCACGCTCAGGAAGATGTCGGCGTCCAGCACACCTTCGAACCACGCCATCACGGATGGAGCAGCGCGATCCCGTTTCCGAAGCTCGGAAAGTACATTCGTATCGAGGAGATAGGGCATTCTTCACGTGACGGCTTACGACTGTTCCTAGAGATCAACCAGCCTAACGTCATCTGGAGAACGTTTGAGCACCTCCGATTCATTCTCGCCAAATTCTGGCATCGTGAGGAGATACTCCTTGAGCGTCATGCGTCGACCGTCGGAGTCCGCCAGCAACGTGCGGCGCAGTAGCCGCCGGTGGGCTTCTTCGGCGGAAACGCCGTCCCGGGCGGCGACCTCACGCAGCCGTTTCACCACCGCATCTTCCAGGTTGCGCACAATCAAATCAGCCATTACTCATCATTGATAGCTTTGATATCACCGGTCAAGCGCCTTTCGACAAAGGAGGCCGGTTTTGCGTTCCCGTAGTTCAACGGATAGAACGGAGGTTTCCTAAACCTTTGATCCGGGTTCGATTCCCGGCGGGGACAAAGCGTCGGCCATTAGCCGCAAGCTCGCCTGGTTTTCAGGCTTGCTCCGCGCACCCGCTGAGACGACCATAAAACGCATGCTCCCACCAAAATCTTTTTGGGTGCCGCTCCTGGCGGGGCTGGCGTTGATTTTAATCGCGCTGGGATCAGCCAGCGCGGGGCATGCGCAGGATCTGGAAGGGCCGGACACCAGCGAGTCGACCACTCGGGACTCAACCGGCACCGTCGTCAATATCGCGCCATTGACGTCGATCACGGTCGATAGCCGCGGCGGCCCTTTCACCTATCGGCTGGGCTCAGACCTGCACATCACCGGGCCAGACAACAAGCCGCTGAAGGCCAACGAAGTTCGGCCGGGAGACGAGGCGACGGTCTTTTACTACTACCGCAATGGCGCGTTGACCGTTGGGCGCATTGTCGTCTTGAAAAGGGCGACGGCGACCACCACCGCAGCCCGCGACAAATAGCCGCCACTTCTACCGACGCTGGAGGTACCCGGTCGCAGCCGTTCCAGGTCGATAGGCAAGCCTGCCAGTACCAGCCCTGGCTGCCGACACGTTTCTCGTCGCGCCCGGGCGGCAAGCCTCTCATTGCAGCGGGATGCTCCTGTCCGAATCGGGGACAGGTTTGACTGCCCAAAGACGGTTTTCTGATATTTGGAAGATTGTGCTTGGAAGAGGTGACGAAATCGTCACAAAATGATTTTGGTTTCGATCCCCGTAAGAGGCTTGAAAAAGAAGCGTGGGCAGGCTTTTGCTGGCCTGCCACCACCTAAACCAAAACCTACCTACCATCGCAATGACCACACCTCGCAAACAAAGCTCCGGCAAAGCGGCCCGAGCGCTGGCAACGCTGGCGCTCGTGACCCTTGGTGCCGGCGCCTGCTTCACGTCGCCCGTGCGTGCGGCCGACCCCTACGACGCCGATCTCGAAAAGCGCGTCGAGGCCCTCGAGAAGGAACTCAACATCATGGAGGGGGACTCGAAAGGCAAAAACGTGCAAGCCGATAACGAAGCCCCACCCACTTTCTTGCGCGCCGCCGGGACTAACGTCCAGCAACTGACCATCTCCGGGGACCTGCGCTTCCGGTACAACTACGACAACCAGAACCTGCAGTATCCCTCCTCCGGCACCGCCAACGATAATCTCGAGCGTAGCCGCTACCTGTTTCGCCTGCGCCTGAACCTGAATTACACCCTCAGCGACAACTTCTTCGTCGGCATCGGCGTGTCGACCCTCAGCCAAACCGACTCGCAGAACCAGCCGATCACCGAGGGCTTCGACGACTACGGTATTTACCTGCATCAGTTCGTGGTCGGCTGGAAGGCGACTGACTGGGCGACGGTTATCCTCGGCAAAACGTTTGCGCCTTTCTACGACAACGAGGACGCGATCGTAGACTTCGGCGACATCAATCCGACCGGCGTGACCGAATCGTTCAACTTCACGGTTAGCCCGCAACTCAACATCGCGCCGCACTTCGGCCAGTACATCTTCTACGATAACCCGGAGAGCGGCTACACGGTGACGCCTTACACCCTCACTGCCACATCGACCAGCGGCGGAAAGACGTCTACCACGACGGTCATTGACAATGTGTACTCGCTAAACCCGGCGAGCACGATCCCGCAGGACCGCAAGGAAGACGCCATCTTCTCCTACAACGACGTGGTCGTGACTTACAAGCCGACGAACGCCGTCACCGTCACGGCGGCGCCCGGCTTCTACACCTATCTGCTCCATGGCTCGGTCGGCTTGAGCGGCAATGCCGTTGGACCCTCGGGCCGCAGCAGCCCCAATGACGTGAACGTCGCCAACCCGCTCTCACCCACGCAGGGTGGGCTGCTCAACGGCGCGGCGTTCAACAGCGACGAGGCCACGGACGATCTCTACGTGCTGATGTTTAATGGCGACGTGCAGTTCCCGGTCGGTCCGTTCAAGGGCAAGTTCTACTATGACTTTGCTTACAACGTCACCGGCTCAGAGCGTGCGCATCACATCTACGACATCGCGGAAGGCGATTTCACGGACTCCACCACCTGGCTGGCGGGCTTCCAATTGGGTGAGCTCAAGCGCAAGGGAGACTGGTACGTGTCGGCTGACTTCCGGCAGGAGGGTGTGGCTTCGATCGACCCGAATCTGAACGATCCTAACTTTGCGCTCAGCCAGCTCAATCAGCAGGGCTTCCGCGTCAATGTCGGGTATAACATCATGGCCTGGATGAAGCTGGAAGCCTTCTACTACGGCTCGTGGAACCTGCATGAAAACATTCATAACGCGGTGACTGGCGCTCAAGGCTTCTCGGGGAACACCACCGGCAGCACTGGCATCTACCAGTCCAATGCGGATCAGAACTTCATCGTGCAGTTGAACACCAGCTTCTAAGGTTTTATCCGACCTGCCGGAGAGCGAGAAACGAAACCGGGGCATGTCAAAACACGAGCACAGCTTTCTTAAACTCGCGGCGTGTGCGGCTCTCCTGGCCGCAGCGCCCCTCTCGGCGGGGGTTTTACGGGCGCAGGCGCCCGAAGGCCCGGACACCAGCAGCTCAACGACCGAGGATTCCACCGGCACGGTAACCGCGATGCAACCGCACCAGACGATCACCGTCAACAGCCGACGGGGTCCGTTCACCTACCGGTTGGGCCGCGACATGCATGTCGTTGGCCTCGATGGCAAACCGGGGAAGGTGGAAGACGTCCATATCGGGCAGAAGGTGACGGTTTACTACTACATGCGGGACGGTGCGGAGACGGTCGCCCGCATCGCCGTGCTCAAAGCGGCACCGGAAAAAGCGAGATAGCCGCTGTATCGCGCGCGGTGCAAGCGCGCTTGGTTGGGAGATAATCACCCTGCATTGGCCTCGTGCCAGTGCAGGGTTTTTCTTGCCTAAATGGCTCCAACGCTTCGAGCGATATATTTTCTTAGATATATCTGGCCACTTCGCCTCGTTTTCGGATAGCAACGAACTGTGTCCCTGCCGGACGGGTTTCGAGGTGTCCGGCCTCAATGTGCGCAACTGCAAAATCGTTATGTCCCGGACCTTTCTCTTCGATCATTTGCCGTCGGCAAAACAGTTCCTGCGCACGTTGGCCGCGGCAGGTTTGCTCGCACTGGCTGGTCACTTGGCCGTCCCGTTCGCCCGGGCAGCGGATCCCTACGACGCGGATCTAGAAAAGCGGGTGGAGGCCCTGGAGAAAGAACTCAGCATCATGGAGGGCGATTCAAAGGGCAAGAACGTCACCGCCAGCGACGAGGCGCCACCCACGTTTTTGCGCGCCGCCGGCACGAACGTCCAGCAACTCACCATCTCGGGCGATCTGCGCTTCCGGTACAACTATGACAACGAAAACTTCCAGTATCCGGGCTCGGGCAACGATCTGCAGCGCAGCCGGTATCTCTTTCGCCTGCGGCTGAACTTGAACTACACGCTCGCGGATCACTTCTTCGCCGCGGTCGGAGTGTCCACCAACGGCCAATCGGACTCGCAGAACGAGCCGATCACCGAAGGCTTCGATGATTACGGCATCTACCTGCACCAGTTCATCATTGGCTGGCAGGCGACGGATTTTGCCACCGTCATTGTCGGCAAACTGTTCGCCCCGTTTTACGATAACGAGGACGCGATCGTGGACTGGAGCGACATCAATCCGACCGGTGTCACCGAAAAGCTCACTTATCCCATCAGCGACAAGCTCAACATCGCGGCGAACTTCGGCCAATACATTTTCTACGATAACCCGGAAAGCGGTTACACGGTCACGCCGTATACCCTGACCGCGACTTCGGTGGTCGACGGGAAGACTGTGACCAGCAACGTGGTCGAGAACGTTTACTCGACCAATCCGGCCAGCACCATTCCGCAGGACCGGAAAGAAGACGCCATTCTTTCCTACAACGATTTTGTGCTCACTTACAAGCCGACCGAGCCGATCACGCTCACCGTCTCGCCTGGGTTTTATACCTATCTGCTGCATGGTTCGGTCGGTCTCAGCGGCAACGCGGTTGGGCCGTCCGGCCGTTCCAGTCCCAACTCGCTCAATACCCATAACCCGCTGCAACCCAGCCAGGGCGGCTTGCTCAACAATGACGCTTTTAACAGTGATGAAGCGACGGATGACCTCTACGTGGCCATGTTCAATGGCGACGTCAAGTTCCCGCTGGGTCCCTTCAAGGCCAAGTTTTACTGGGACTTTGCTTATAACGTCACCGGCTCGGAACGTGCCCACCACATTTACGACATCGAAGAAGGGAGCTTTACGGATAGCACCAGTTGGCTGACGGGGGTGCAATTGGGCGAACTCAAGCGCAAAGGCGACTGGTACGTCTCGGCGTCTTATCGTCAAAACGGCGTAGCTTCCATCGACCCGAATCTCAACGACGATAACTTCGCTCTGAGCCGTTTGAACGTGCAAGGCATCCGCATCAACCTGGGCTACAACGTGACGAGTTGGCTCAGGGTGGAGGCGTGGTATTACGGCGCCTGGAACCTGGAAAAGAACATCCATACCCTGGCGGGTGTGGAGGAAACCAGCAGCACGATCAACGAGGTGTACGACGGCAACGCCATCCAAAACTTCATCGTCCAAATGACCGCAAGCTTCTAGCTCGCTAGGGCAGAGTAAGAAGATATGTAGCCACTTGCCCTTGGCGGAGGCGGCCTCCGAGTTGTAGGGGGGGGGGGGGG
>CAXUFU010000009.1:0-16917 GCA_964250275.1 uncultured Chthoniobacterales bacterium
GCCAGGCGTGCCCGCCGCGGCGCTGGTCCCGGGCTCCGTCGTGTTTACGCTGCCGCCGCCGGGCACGTCGTCGGAGGATTGGCACCAATGGTGGCGCTACGTGCCGGGAGCCGATTGGCGGCATCCCACCGGCCCCGAGACGAATCTACAAGGCAGGGGGAGCTACCCGGTGGTCGATGTCACTTACGCCGACGCCCAAGCTTACGCGCAATGGGCCGGCAAGCGGCTGCCGACCGAGGCGGAATGGGAGTTTGCGGCGCGCGGCGGCCTGGCTGGCCAGCTCTATCCCTGGGGCAACGAGCTGCGCCCCGCCGGCAAGTGGATGGCCAACACTTGGCAGGGCCATTTCCCCGACGAGAACTCGGGCGCGGACGGGTTTATCGGCCTTGCGCCGGTGGCAAGCTTTGTGCCGAATGGCTACGGACTCTACGATATGGCGGGCAACGTCTGGCAGTGGTGTGCGGACTGGTATCGACCCGATTATTACGCGAGCCTGGCGGCGGCCGCGGCTGGGGGCGTCGCTCGCAATCCTCCCGGGCCGGCGGACAGTTTCGACCCGGACGAGCCGGGCGTGGCCAAGCGGGTGCAGCGCGGCGGTTCGTTTCTGTGTACGGACCAGTATTGCACGCGGTACATGTTGGGCACGCGCGGCAAAGGCGATCCGTTGACGAGCAGCAGTCACGTCGGCTTTCGCTGCGTGCGCGGAAGGTGAAGGATGCAGTTCGCAACGTGCAGCCACAGAATGGAACGACCCTTTACCATAGCGGACCAGGAATGTCCCCACGGTCCCGGCGTTTTGTTAGCTGGCGGTCTACGCGACGTTAGCACCTCACCCTCTTTGGGCCTGTCAGACGTCCTCGTGGAAGTCTACCGCCGTCGACGGGTCGAGCCGAGCATCCTCGTCCCAGCCATTGCGGAACCGACCATCATTCTGGTGCTGGCTGGCACGATCTTCGCCGAGGAACGTGAACTCGGCGGCGGTCCCTGGAGCGGAGGAACCGTCACGGCCGGAGAGTTTTTCCTGACTACCACGCAAACGCCCTATGAGGTTCGTTGGCGGACGCTGAGCAAGGAAGACTACGAGACGATGCACGTATACATCGGCCTGCCCGTTTTTGCACGCGCGGCGAAGGAAGTGCTCGGTGGCAGGAGCGACTCCGGAGTTCCTCACCTGCGCGAAGTCTTCGGTGAGCGCGACGCCGTCCTCGAGGCCCTGCTGGAACCGCTTCGCGTCGAGACGATGGCCACCCAGCCAGTCGCCGGTAGCGCACTCTTTGTGCAGGGGCTCGCTCAGAGTCTGGCCGTGCACTTACTGCGGACCTACCCGGCACCAGCGGCTGGTGCGGCTGCCTCTCACGCTGGCGGCCGCCAGAAGCGCGGCGGTCTGCCAGCCTACAAACTGCGGCGGGTGACTGACTATCTGGAAGCGCATCTAAACGATGAGGTCACGGTCGGACGACTCGCCCAAGAAGCGGATTTGAGCGAGTTCCATTTCGCGCGCCGTTTCAAGCAGACCACCGGATTTTCCCCTTCCCAGTACCTTCTGCGTTTGCGCGTAGCTTACGCCCGCCGCTTGTTGCGGGAGACAAATATGAGCATGATCGAAGTTTGTCTTGAGGTGGGTTTTACGAGCCCGAGCTACTTTGCTCACCTCTTCCGGCGCAAGGTGGGGGTAACCCCCAGCGAATACCGTGGCCGGGCTGGTGGATCGCCGAGGCGCAATTTTGGCGCAGATTCCGGATAGTCAGCGCAGGTTTGCGCGAGACCATGTTTCGACCGGTCGGTAGGTTGTTGCATGACAGCAGACGATTCCACTCACCCCGCAACGTCCACTCAGGTGCGCGAGCCCGCCGCCGTTGGCCGCCCTGGCCCGCCGCCACGCACCTGGTTTATTACCGGAGCTAGCACAGGCTTAGGTTACCAGATGACCCGGCTCTTGCTCGCCCGCGGCGATCGGGTCGCAGGTGCCGCGCGCCACATGGCCGCGCTCGATGAACTAAAGGCACAGTATGGCGACCGTCTCTGGTTGGCCACCTTGGACGTAACTGCCACCCAGGACCTCCGACGTGTCATGAAAGAGGCGTTTACCGCCCTCGGCCGCATCGATGTCGTGGTGAGCAACGCGGGATACGGCCTCTTCGGCGCCGCGGAAGAAGTTGCTGACGACCAGATTGTCCGTCAAATCGACACCAACCTGATCGGCTCCATCCAGTTGATCCGCGCCGTACTGCCCTTTTTGCGGGCGCAAGGCGGTGGACGCATCATCCAGGTCTCCTCCGCGGGCGGCCAGGTCGCCTATCCAAACTTCAGCCTGTATCACGCCACCAAGTGGGGGATCGAAGGCTTTGTTGAGGCAACTGCCCAGGAGGTGGCGCCTTTTGGCATCGAGTTCACCATTGCTGAACCAGGTCCCACGAAGACGGATTTTGGCAAGAGCATGATAAGTCCGCCGCGCCTGCCTGAATACGAACAGACCCCAGCGGGTGATATCCGCCGCCTCATCCTTAGCGGCACGTTCTCCATCAAGGGCGATGCCGTCAGGACAGCGCAGGCCATGATTGACTCCGTTGACCAACGCCCTGCGCCACGCCGCCTGGCTTTGGGCAGCAACGCATATGAGGACATTCACGCGGCACTGAGCGCACGGTTGGCGGCGCTGAAAGCGCAACGTGAAATTGCCTATTCGGCGGACGAGGAACCCGCTTGAGAGTCGACGACAAGCTTGCCTCTGAGGAACGGTAAACTCGGGAGGACGAGTCAAGCCGCCACGGGCTGGGGAAGATTGGCTTTGCTCGCCGCGATCGCGCGTTTGGAGGTGACTTTTACCCACAACCACGCGCCGCCGACGTAGACAAACGCCAACATCGGGATCAGCAACCCTTCCCAGGACGGATAGAGCCCCAGCCACGTGCCCGCCCAGGCCGGCACCGTCAAACCATTGATCGGGTGGATCGGCAGCCAGCCGACGGTCTGGAAAAGCCGCGCCGTCGACCCAAAAAACGTCACCATGATCGAGACGATCAACACCCCGGTGACCACCAGCAGCTTCCGATAGGGCAACTTCGCGCCGAAAACGAAAATGCCGAGCCCGATCGCGCCGATGAAAACCGTCCCGGCCAGCACGCCGATGACCACCGGCCAGATGCTGCCTTCGAGCAAAAGCGATTGCATGAAAAGCGTGGTCTCGAAGCCTTCCCGGTAAACCGTCAGGAAGCCCACGCCCAAAAGCGCCAGCCATTCCCAATGGTCGGAGACCGTTTGCTGCGACGCCTTGGAAAGCGAACGCAGCTTCGCGTTCCAGCCGACCCAGTAGAACTTGTGGAAAACCCAGTTGGTCACCATCAATAAAATGATGACCGCGAGCACGGAGATCACGGCTTCGAGCTTCTCGCCGTAACGCGCCAGCGATTGGATCAGCGTCTTGGACAACCAGAACGTCAGGGCGCTGGCCGCGATCGCCAGCCAGGCGCCGGAGCTCACCCAACGGCGCGTTCCCCGTTGTTCCTCCCCGCGCATCCCGGCCAGCAACGCCGCCAGGATGATAATCGCCTCCAACCCTTCGCGGGCGATGATGGTAAACGCCGTGAAAACCACCGTCGCCGGTGAGATCGCCACCTTGAGGATGGCGACGCACGCGTCCATGTTCTTGAGCGCGCGGTCGTAGCCGGCCGTCAGCTCCGGCAGCGGCGCGGCGCGATCCAGCAGCGCCTTGATGCCGGGAGTGCCGGCGGCGCCATCGATGAAACTGCGCTCCGTGCGCGTGGCGAGCGCGGGATCCCGCGGCAGCACCCGCACCTCGATCTCCGAGTCGAACGACGTGTAAGCGTCCAGGCGCAGCGACTCCGCTTCCTGCCAGTGGCCGGCCTGCGCGGCAGCGAGCGAGTTGCCGAGCGCCTCGCGCACATCGAGCTCGGTCTCCTCGATGATCTGCCCTTTATCGCCGCTCCGCCGCGGGCTCAGGCCGAAGTCGTTCTCCAATATACCGGTGACGTCCTGCGCGGTTTTTTCCACCACTCCCAGGTCGTCCACCTGATCGATCTGCTTGGCCAGAGCCGCCAGTTTTTGCACCAACTCCGTGTGGTGCGCCCGATACGGCCCCGCGAGATCCCGGCGCCAGGTTGGGGCCAGTTCGTTGACCAACCCTTGCGCCTGTTGGGTGAACTGCACCGCTTCTTGATACTCGAGCGGGATCACCACCCGGCCACCGTCGACGCCGTTGTGGTACTCTTTGGGCACCACGACGACGAAACGGACCAGTAGCCGTTGCAAGCGCGTGACGTCGGCCGGCTGCAATAGGTTCGGCAGCGTGGCTTCGACTTTCTCGCGCCAGGTGCCCAAGGCAGCCAGGGCCGGGGCGGAACCGTAGGGCGCCGTCAGTTCGGGCAGCGGAATGTTGGCGGCGGCGTCGGCGGAAACCCCGGCTGCCTGCAAGATGGGCGCGGGAAACTGGCTCAACGTCTGGATTTCCGCCAGGCTGGCCTGGAGAAAGGCGGCGTCGACGTCATCGGCCGCGATGGCGTGCTGCAGCCGATCGAACAACTGCCGGGTGCGGGTCACCTGCCAGGCCACGTATTCTTTGGCCAGCGCTTGGGTTACGCCAGGTTGGCGCGCCTGCTCCGGCGGCTGCTGCAAGAGCAGGCCGCCGTCGTCGGCGTTGGCAAATTGCGGGAGCAAAATCAGGACGCGCCACGCTTCCGCCGCCGCAGTCTGCCCCGCGCGCTGGTGGTCGATCATCTCGAGCGCGGCGATCTGTTGGAGCGCGGCGCGGACCGCGCCGAGTTTGGCCGCCAACTGCACCGGCGAGTCACTGGCAAAATCCGCCGGCAGGAGCGCGAGCGCGGCCGGTGAGCCCAGGTCACCGCGCAGGGCGGCGGCGTCCTGAGTCAGCTCGGGAACCGTTTGCGGCGGCACCTCCCCGCCATAGATATCCAGCAGTGCCTCATCGATGCGCTGCTGAAAGCGATGATAATCGTCGGTTGCGTCAGCCCGCATGTTTTGCAACCCGAGGCTGCACCACAGACCGAAGGTCAAGACTGCCAAGGCAATTCGTTTCACAAGGGGAGCGTATTAAATAATGCTGCGGTGAGCGAGGTTCCGGCTGTAGCGGCGGTCTACGACCGTCGACACGCGGGTGAAGGCACGGCGTTCCCGACGGTCATAGACCGCCGCTACAGGGCGGATCAGCATGCTTATTTATCGGCCTCAGAGGTACGGTTTGCGCGGCACCTGCACGCCCATGATAGCGGCGGCCTGTTTGATTTGCGGGGCGAGCTGATCGCTCAGGCTCTTGGCGTGGTCGGCCATTTCTTCCAGTTCGACGCGGCTGAGCCTGGCGTGTGCGGCGCGCGCGCGCTGGTCGCGGGCATCGGTTTGATCGATGTAGGCGATGATGTTGTCGTACTCCGTTTTTAGCTGGCGGGCGAGGGCGGGATCTTTCTGCTCGAGCCCTGGGTCCATGGTGTCATAGGTCAGGCGCAGGCTGCCCATGATACCCTTCATATCCTTGACGCGGCTCTCCGAGATGTAGGCGGTCGGGTTCGGGCTGTAGAGGGAGTCCCGCAGATCGGAGAAGTAGGTGTTGAAGGTGGGCGTCATCCAAACGAGCGCGCCGACGCAATCGTCCAGCCGCGGCTGCCAGGCTTGGGCCGAAGCCAGGAAGAGGTCGCCCTCGCGCACGGAGTCCTTGGCCGCGGCGAGCAAAACATTGGCGCGCGGAAGGTACCTGATGCCGAGTGCCTGCGCCGCTTCGGGGCTGAGCTTCTCAACAAACGTGATTTTCGCGCCATACAGGCAAGGCTCGATGACATAGTGGAAGAGATTGCCGTCGCGATCGACGATGGTTTTGCCGGCGGCATCCCGCAGCACCACGGGCGCCACGGGGCTATCGGTCGAGCCGGCATTTTTTGGCACGCCCGAATCGAAATAGATGTCATAGGCCACCAGCTCCCGCACGCCCGCGGCGATACCTTCGATCGTCTCGTACCCATTCATGTGCAGGTTCAGGTAATCGGCCTGCATCTTCTTGACGAGCGCTAGGATTTCCGGCCCGTTGGCGAGCGCGGCTTTATTGTAGTCGCCGCCGTTGGCGTCGAGGATCTTTTGGTAGGCCTGTGCGTTGGCCTCGAAGCTGTGGGCGGCGGTATCCAGTTTCGTCACCTGGGTCACGAGGTAGGATTTTACGCTGCCGAGCTGTGTGCCGGAATCGGCGTAAGCGGAGGCGGACGCGCCAAGCAGGGCGCCGGCGCACGCAGCGAGCACGGCAGCGGCAGCAGTCAGGCGGACGCGGAAAGGCGAGCGTTTCGAGAGCTTCATTAGAGCTGGACTTTGGCCCATTGTTCCCCCGGGCGCTCCCTCCGCCTTGCCCTGCGTTTGCTCGGAACTGCGGAGGCTCCGACCTTCGTAGAGGGTACCCGCCGCGCCGCGGCTTCCAAACAAAGGTAGGGGCGGACTCTCCGAGCCGTCCCATTTGTTTCCGGGAGGGGGCTTTAATACAGGGCAGATTACCAGACAATTTGGGACGGCTCGGATAGCCCGCCCCTACCTCTTTTTTGGAGGCCGCTGCGCGGCGGTAGCATCCTGTCAGCCTTCGATCTCGGCGATTTCCGCGGGCGTCAGCCGCCAATCGCCTGCGCCCATGACGCCGTCCACCTGGCCGGCGTTGCGCGCGCCAACGATGGCGCCCGTGACCGCCGGCAGGCGCAACGTCCAGGCAACGGCCGCTTGCCCGGCGGTGCGCCCGTGACGCTCCGCCACCGTGCGCAGCCGCTCGGCCAGCGTGAGATTGGCCGAGAGCTTCGGCTCCTGGAACTCCGCGTTCCGGCTGCGCCAATCATTGCTGGGCAGCTTGGCGGCGCGGTCTTTGGTCATGGCGCCGGTGAGAAGCCCGGAAGCCATGGGCGAATAGACGATCACGCCGACACCATGCGCTTCACACCACGGCAGTTGCTCGGGCTCGACATCGCGCTTGAGCAAGGAATAGGGCGGCTGCAGGGAGGTGATCGGCGCGATGGCCTGGGCGCCCTCCAACTCTTCCCGGCTGAAGTTCGAAACGCCGATCCACCGGACCTTGCCCTCCTTTTGCAGCCGGGCCAATGCGCTCCAACCCGCCTCGGTTTCCGCGAGTTCGTCCACGGGCCAATGGATCTGGTACAGGTCGATAACGTCCCGCCGCAGCCGCCGCAGGCTGTTTTCGCACTCGCGCCGGATGGACGTCTCCTGCAGGGAGTAATCGACCTTGCGCTGATCGTCCCAGACCATGCCGCACTTCGTGAAAACGTAGGGCGCTTGCCCCGACCATTCCGCCAACGCCCGCGCGACCACCTCTTCGGAATGACCCAGACCGTAAACGGCCGCCGTATCGATCCAATTGACGCCCAACTCCAGCGCCCGGTGGATGGCTGCGATCGAGTCCTGGTCCTCCTGGCTGCCCCAGCCGAATTGCCAGTCGCCGCCGCCCACCGCCCAGGCGCCAAAGCCCACGGGCGTAATTTGCAGATCCGAATTGCCGAGAGTGCGAGTATTCATATTGGCCGCAGCCGCTTGCTCAATCGCCACGCCGCGGGAGCCTGGCCTTGTCCACGCTGGGGCGTGAAATTTATTCCTACTGGCCGGCGGTGAGACGGAAATCGTCCAGGTACATGACGCCCGTAAGGTCTTGCGCCCAAAAATCCACGATGAACTCTCCGGGCATTTTCTTCTTGTCCGACAAGAGCTGGCTCTTGTAGCGCGGTACGAACTCGCCGCTTACTTCGCTCCAGTTGCTACCCACGCTGAAGTCCGACCCGGCATGGACAACCTCGATAACGCGGCGTGACGCGTCCCGCACACCGCCACGCTCGTTTTTCTCTTCCACGGGATCAGGGAAGCCAAAGAAAAACGTGCGGAACTCCCAATGTAAATTCTCCAGGGCCTGGCCTTTGGCTTTGAAACTCACCCGGTAGCTTTTGTTGCTGTCCAAAGTCAGATCGTGGTACGACAACATAAAGTGCTTGTACATGCCGGGGATCCCACTCGCCGGCATGGGAAACGTTGTTCCCACCGCGGGCCAGTAACCAGCTTTCAGGCAGTGGGTGCCCTCCGGAGGCTGGCTGGCAGGATCGTCCTGGGCGCTGACGACCGTAAAATACGCCAAGGCGTTACCCATGTAGGCATCGTTCTCCGTTTGCCAATGAGGGGGAGACCGCAGATTGCGGCCTAGCCGGTCGACGCCCTTGATTTCCTTGATGGGCCCAAAGCTTGGCGCGGTCTTGGTGCCGGTGTTCAGCGCGACGGCGATGTGCCCGCTCGGCAGCCCGATGAGCAGGTCGATCAAGCCGTCGCCGTTATAGTCCGCCGCGTAGAGGCTACAGAGGCCCGGCAGCTTGGAAGTGCCGCCGAAAGTGAGGGTGGAAGCCCGCTTGACCTCCACTCCAGGCCCCGGTTTGACGGTGCTCAGGTAAAGGCCCACCTCTCCGGTGCGATCGGCCACGATCAGGTCGGGCAAGCCGTCGCCGTTGAGGTCGGCGATGGTGGGAATCAACTGTTCGCGCCCGTCTCCGTAGGCCACAATGGTGTGCTGGGTGCTGGTAAACTTCGGGGTGGCAGGGCCGACGTTGGCCAGCAAATGGATCGCGTTTGCCGAGTAACTCCCTTCTCCGCAGAGCAGATCAAGCTTGCCGCGCCCGGTCCAGTCGTAGGCTACCGGGCTGAGCAAGTTCGCCCAATAGCGACCCTGGTCATTGGTGGAAATGCGTGCTTTCTCCACACTGGTCGCGGGGCGCTCCGTGGCGCTGGGAAAATCGTCGCCGCGCCGCACCCCTTGTTGGTCATCTCCGCCGGTAGGACGGTAAACGGGCTGTTTGGCAGTGCCCGTATTCGGGATGAAGAACACTTCCCCGAAATAATCGCCGATGATCAGGTCCAGCAAGCCGGTGTGCCGCCAATCTGCCAGGGCAAAGCGAGGGCAGGTGCGGGGCGTGTCGTATCTGGGCGTGAAGCCGTGCTCATCATAGGGTGCGATCCGGGGCGAAACGGAGACAAAGAGCGGGATGATTTCCGCGTTGGTGAACTTCGGAGCCGTCAGTGTGCCGCGATTGGGATAGAACCGGAAGTACCCGGTGGGATCAGCCGTGACGAGATCGGGCAGGCCATCGCCATTGACGTCTACGAAGGTCACCGCAGGAGGCATGGCGAGCCCGGCGAAGGAGCCGCCCTCGTTCACCACCTGCGCGCTGAAAGGAAAGCCGGCCAAGTTCCCGTCGCTGTCAACGCCGTCCCAGAGGTTGTCCGTGGCGTCGGCAGCATCTTCAAAGCCGGGGTTCTGGCTCAATAGATTGACGCTGCCGGACGCAGGAGGAGCCGCCCGCGAGATGGGCGCGAGCGCCAGGATCAAGCCCAAAAGCAGAACACAGAACGGCCACCACTTCTCGGCGGCACGGGTTGGGAAGCAACGAAGATCAGGGAGAAGCATGCCAGGGGATTGAACTGAGGTTTGGGGGGGGCAGATGCAACTGCCGGAACAATATAGGGGAAGGAACTTGAAAGTTCCAGTTCCTGCCGCTGACCGCACCGTCGAAGCGCGACCTCACGCTTCGTTTGGAATGGCCCATGCTGCCGCAAGGCGGCATGAAACAGATCCGGCTCAGCGGGCGGGAGGCGGCGGTGGTGCGCGCGCGGGGGTTCGCCTTGGCCGTGCGCGGGGCGGAGCTGCAGGACATCACCCACCTTGGCGCCGAAGATCTCGCGGACGTGCTCAACGCCTTGATGGAGGTTGGGTACGTCGAGAGCACGCCGTTCACGGAGAAGACCGATGCGGCCGCCCTGGAGACCACGGACTTTGAAGTCAACAGCGCCTACGTCCACGAGCTGAAAGCGGCGCTCGGTTTGCATCGCCGCTGAACGTCCTCCCGGGGCACCTGGCGGGGCGATCGCCCCAGGGCGAAGCGCAAAACTCGATACCGTCTCCCGGACGTCGACCCACGATTTATCTCCATGTCAGATAGAACCCCGGCCGGCGAAAACAACGGCGCCATCCGGCTCGAGCCGGAGCAATGCGCCGAGCTGGCGCACCTGCGCTATTACCCCGATACGAAGCCTGGTTACACCCGCCAGAAAGCGGATACCAAGGCCGGCTTCCACTTCTTCGATACCAAGGGAGAGCAGATCACCGATGAAGCGGAGGTCCAGCGGATCCGCTCTCTGGCCATTCCGCCTGCCTACACCGATGTTTGGATTTGCCCCAGCCCGCGCGGCCACTTGCAAGCCACCGGGCGCGACGCCAAAGGCCGCAAACAATACCGCTACCACCCGCGCTGGCGCGAAACCGCCGATGCCAATAAATATGGGCGCGTCATGGCTTTCGCGGCCGCACTGCCCGGCATCCGCAAGCGCGTTGACGCCGATCTGGGCCGGCCCGGGCTGCCGCGCGAGAAAGTCCTGGCCACCGTGGTCAAGCTGCTCGAAACGACGCTGATCCGCGTTGGCAACGAGGAGTACGCCCGCACCAATCATCACTACGGGCTGACCACTCTGCGCAACCGCCATGTGCGGATCAAAGGCGGCCACATCGAGTTCGCTTTCCGTGGCAAGAGCGGTATCGATCACACGGTGGAACTGCAAAACCCGCGGCTGGCGCGCATTGTCCAGCGCTGCCAGGACCTTCCCGGGCAGGATTTGTTTCAGTACCTGGATGAAAACGGGGACCGGCAGAGCCTGGATTCGACAGATGTGAATGCGTACCTGCAAGAGATCAGCGGGCAGCCTTTTACGGCCAAGGATTTTCGCACCTGGGCGGGCACGGTGCTCGCGGCGATGGCGTTGCGGGAGTTCGAGACGTTCGATACGCAGGCGGCGTGCAAAAAAAACATCGTGAGCGCGATCGAACGCGTCTCCGAGCGGTTGGGCAACACGCCCAGCGTGTGCCGCAAGTGCTACATCCATCCCGCCATTTTGGAGGCCTACGTCGACGGCTCGATGCTCGATTCGCTGCGGCGCAAAGCCGAAGAAGAACTCACCGGCAGCCACCTGGCCGACCTGAAGCCGGAAGAGGCCGCGGTGGTCGGCTTGTTGCGGGAGCGCCTGGCGATCGCGAGCAAGGAGGCTTGAGGCGCGCGGTGAAACGGAGCGGCATTCAAAATAAGGTCGGGGCCGGCTTTGTCGCCCTCGCCCCACGACCTGTCGCCAAGCCTCCAGTCCGAGCCGTTCCAAGCTGTCTGGGGAGCCTGCCGCGAACATCGCGCCTCCAGAAAAAAAATGGGATGGCTCGGAGAGCCGACCCCTATCTATTATTACGACGGCAGCTTTGCTGCCTGCCAGGAGAACTCCGCGGCGGCTACGGTCCAACTTAGAATGCTCTATCGCCATGATTACCGCCCACGAACGATTGCGCGCGCAGTTTCCCGCTCTTGCCCAGGAAGTGGCCGGGCGACCGGCCGTTTTTCTCGACGGTCCCGGCGGGACGCAAACGCCGCAAAGCGTCATTGACGCCATCGGGCGCTACCTGAGCCGCGATAACGCCAATCTCGGCGGCGCCTTTGCCACGACCCGACGCACCGGCGAGATGGTCGATGCCGCCCGCGCTGAAACCGCCCGTTTTTTGCACGCCGCCCGCGGCGAGGAAATCGTCTTTGGCCAGAACATGACGAGCCTGGCGTTTTCCTTGAGCCACGCGCTGGCGCGGACCTGGAGCGCCGGCGACGAAATCGTCGTCACCTCGCTGGATCATGACGCCAACGTGGCGCCCTGGCGCCTGGCCGCAGCCGATGCCGGCGCGACGGTGCGGACCTGGGATTTCCAGGTGGAAGATTGCACGTTGCGCACGCCAGACCTGGCACCGTTGCTCAACGCCCGAACGCGGTTCGTGGCGTTGACGCATGCTTCCAACGCGGTCGGCTCAATTCCGGATGTGGCGGAGGGGGTGCGGCTCGTGCGGGCGAATGCGCCCGCGGCACTGGTGTTTATCGACGCGGTGCATTGTGCGCCGCACCGCCCGATCGACGTGCAAGCGCTCGACTGCGATTTCCTGGCGTGCTCCGCCTACAAATTCTACGGTCCGCACCTGGGCATTCTCTACGGCAAATACCGGCATCTGGACGAGCTGACGGCGTACAAGGTGCGCCCTTCATCCGACCGGCCGCCGGGCAAGTGGGAGATCGGCACGCAAAACTTCGAGGCAATCGCCGGCCTGCGCGCCTGCCTCGCGTACCTGGAGGCCTTGGGCGAGGCGTCGGGTGCGTCGACGGGCATGGATTGGGTGGCGCGTTATGAGTGCGAATTGAGCCGGCAGTTCCTCGCCGAAGCTCGCGATGTACCTGGTTTGCAGGTTTATGGGATTACTGCTCCGGATCGCCTGCACACACGCACGCCCACCTTTGGCGTGACGCTGCGCGATTGTCACGCCCAGGCAGTGGCGGAGCGCCTGGGCGAGCGCGGCTTTTTCGTGTGGGACGGCAATTTCTATGCGGTGGGCGTGATCGAGCGGCTGGGCCTGGAGTCACAGGGCGGGCTGGTCCGGATAGGCTTCGCGCATTACAACACGCCAGAAGAAGTCAGCCGGGTGGTGGAGGCCCTGCGAGAAATCTGATTTCTCTCGGGTAGAGCGGGCGTCCCGCCTGCCGTCTCCTCCGAACAGGCAGCGAAGCTGCCGTTCGTAAACAAGGTAGGGGTCGGCTTTGTCGCCCTCGCCCCACGACCTGTCGCCAAGCCTCCAGTCCGAGCCATCCCATTTGTTTGCTGGAGGCGCTGTGATCGCGGCACGCTCTGCCGACATCGCAGCCGCGGAAGGCCAGACAAGATTCCCGCCACACCCCGTCAAAAAGGCCCTGGGATGACCCGCCTCCTCAGTGCCCAAACAATCCCGCCAGGACGAAAAACACGCCGATCCCGCCGAAGATCAGGCTGACCCACCAAAACATCCGGCGCCCGGTGAGCACCGAGATCGCCGCCACGGCGATGCTAACCTGGAACATGGTCACCGACGTGGCCAGGGTCACGTCGTGCAGCAGGTGGTTTGACCGCTCTTTTTCCAGGTCACGGGCCTCTTGCTCGATCTTGGCCTGATCGTCTTTGTATTGCCGGGCCTTTTCCTTATCGGCGTCGGTGGCAGATTTTCCCAGGGCGTTAAGCAGGTCGATCTTGTTCTCGAGGACCCCGGCCTTGATGCCTTTGGCCTGGTAATAGGACCACAAGTCACTGGCCTGCAGTTGGCTGATCAACGCTTCGTTCACATGGTGGCCGGCTTGCAACGACGCCACCGCCGCCAGCGCCGCAAAGATCGCGGAACTCAACGCAACCCCGAGCACCCAGGACCTTTCGCCGGCGTGGCCTTCCGCGTGATGCTGGATGTGTTCTTGAGCGGCTTCCAGGGGAACTTCGGGATCTTCCATGGCGCGTAGACTAGCCAACTCCGCGCCGGCTTCGCAACCCGCCATTGCGGCGCCCCGGCCGCGCTTGGCGTTCCTCCGCCGGTCGGGGCGGGGCTTGCTTGCGCGGCCGGTGCGTGGAAGATTCGCGCCGTATCGAACCTCCCCAAATCAGTGTCCTGATTCCCGCTTTCAACGAAGAGCGGCTGCTCGGTCCCGTCCTCGAGCAAGTGCAGGCCAGTTTCGCCGCGGCCGGTGGTGGCGTCTCCTACGAGATCATCGTTTGCGATAATCATTCCACCGACGACACCGCGGCGGTGGCTAGAACGTACGGGGCTGAAGTCGTCTACGAGGCTCACAATCAGATTGCGCGGGCGCGCAATACGGCGGCCAAGGCAGCGCGGGCGCCGTGGCTGATTTTTCTGGATGCGGATACGTTCCTGATGCCCGATCTCCTCGGAGAAACCCTGCGTCTGCTGCGCGGCGGCGAAGTCTGCGCCGGCGGCGCCGTCATCCGCTTCAGCACGCCGCAGACGGGCTATTTCGCGGCCGGTTTGACGGGCCTTTGGAACTGGATTTCCGCGCGCTGCCGGCTGGCCGCGGGCTCCTATGTTTTCTGTTGGCGGGCCGCTTGGGAGGATGTCGGCGGTTTCGACGAGCGCGTGTATGCGGGGGAGGAGCTGGTGTTCTCGCGGCGGCTCAACCAGTGGGCGCGAGGGCGCCGCCTGCGTTTCGAGGTGTTGACGAAGACGCCGTCCGTGACCTCGGCCCGGAAGCTGGAATGGTACGGGCAATGGCAGCTCATTTGGCGCATGGTGCTCTTGCTGCGTCCCGGCGCCTTGCGCGACCGCCGGCAGTGCGCGCTGTGGTACACGCGGCCGCCCGACGAGAGCCCGGCGAAGTGAATCGCCCGAGGGCGCGCATATGCTAAAGACGGCGCTCAGATATTGTTTCGGGCTGGCGTTCCTGGCCGCCGGCGCCAATCACTTCTGGCATCCGCGCATCTACCTTCGCATCATGCCGGCGTATCTGCCGTTCCCGGCGGCTCTGGTGTCCGTGAGCGGGGTTTGTGAGATAGGGCTCGGGGCCCTGTTGCTTACCCGCTGGCAAGGCTGGGCCGCCTGGGGCCTGATCGCGTTGTTGCTCGCGGTCTTCCCGGCCAACTTGCAGATGGCGTTGCACTCCGAGCTGTACCCGGAGTTCTCCCGTACCCTGCTGTGGGCTAGACTACCCTTTCAAGCGGTCCTGATTGCCTGGGCGTACGCGTACACGTGAGAATCTGCGCCGCGAAGCGGCCTCCAATAAAAGGTAGGGGCGGGCTCTCCGAACCGTCCCATTTATTGCTGGAGCCGCTTGTTGTCGGGGTAGGCTCTCCAGACAACTTGGGACGGCTCGGAGAGCCCGTCCCTACCTCTTTTTTTTGGAGGCCGCTTCGCTGCCTGTCCGGCTACATGTTTGGGTGACATTCTCCAGCTCGTGCAGGCGCACGCTGCACCAGAAAGCGCTCTCCTCGACGCCATCGCCCGGAACGCTTTCTGCTTTTGGCATGTCCCCGTCATGTTGAAAGCACAACTGGACCATTTGCTTAACGTCATCCTCGATAGCCACGAGGGCATCGCGGACCTCTTCTTCATCGTGGGCCGGCCTTTTCAGGTCGAGGCGCATGGGAAACTAAAACCCGTTGCGGTCCAGCCGCCCATCGAGGTGCTTACGCCGTTTCAGGTCGAGCGCATTGTCCAGCGGCTGATCGGCCATGACGCCCGGCTGGTGACCGACCTGCTCACCACAGGATCCTGCGATTGCTCGTACTCGGTGGCGGGCCGATGCCGGCTGCGGGTCAATATTTTCCGGCAGCGCGGCAATTACGGGATCGTCATGCGCATCCTGGCGACCAAGATCCCGACGCTCACGGCGCTCAATCTGCCCCCGGTCTTTCAACGCATGACGATCGAGAAAACGGGGTTGATCCTCGTCACCGGCGCCACCGGCTCCGGCAAAACGACGACGCTGGCGGCGTTGCTCAACGAGTTCAACGAGAAGTTGCACGGCCACATCGTGACGCTGGAGGATCCCATCGAGTTCGTGCATCCGCACAAGTCCGCCACGTTTTCGCAGCGCGAGTTGGGGACGGACTTCAACTTGTTTGCCAACGGCCTGCGCGCGGCCTTGCGCGAGGCGCCCAAGGTGATCTTCGTCGGTGAGCTGCGCGACCGGGAAACGACCGAAATTGCCATCACGGCGGCGGAGACCGGCCACCTGGTTGTCAGCACGTTGCACACGATCAACGCCGGGCAATCCATTAACCGCATCCTCGGCATGTTCGAGCAGGCCGAGCAGACGCAGGTGCGCCAACGGCTCGCCGAGACGCTGCGCTACATCGTCGCGCAACGTCTGGCGCCCAAGCTCGAAGGCGGCCGCCAACTCTTGATGGAGATCATGGGCAGCAATCTGCGCACGCGCGAGACGATCATCATGGGCGAAAGCGATGAGCGCAGTTTTTACGACATCACCGCCATGGCGGCGTCTTCCGGTTGGCAGACTTTCGACCAATCGATCATGGCCGCTTACAAGGCAGGTTTCATCGACGAAGAGACCGCGCTCGCCTACGCCTCGCGTCGACCGATCGTGATGCGAAACGTCGACGCCCACAAACATTCGGTGAACAAAAATCAGGTGGATTCCGGCTTGCGCATGGCCGGCGCCGCGGAGCCGGCGCTGCAAACCGCTTGAGACCCAGACACCGCCGCGAGCCGGAACCCCGTTATTTATGAGCATTGCGACACCACAAAACGCTTCCTCGGGAGCTGCGCTCAGCGTGGCTGAAGACAAGATCGGCCGCGAGGATCGGGCTGCCTTGCTGTGCTGCCACGAACCCGCTTACGCGGAATACCTGGCGGCGGAACTGCGCGGCCTGGGCTACAAGCTGCATGTGGCCGCCGGCCACCAGGACGCGATGCAGCGCCTGGCCGGCCGCGCGTACCATTTGACGGTGGCGCTGGAGAACCTGGAAGGCTGCACGCTGGGACAGAATGCGTTATTGGAGTACCTGGCGGCGATGCCGAACGACGAGCGGCGGGCAACCTACGTGGTGTTGCTCTGTCAGTCGTTCGCCACCGGCGACGAGACGGGTGCCTACGCGCTCAGTGTCAATCAGCTCGTCAATTATCAGGACATTGGGCAGTTCGCGGCCGTGGTGGCCCCGGCGCTGGAGGAGCACGAGGAAGGCAACCACCATTTCACCGCCGTGGCCGCGCGTTTGGCCGCGTAAACCTCCAAAAAAAGGTAGGGATGGGTCTCCGACCCGGTCCGTTACTGTCTGGGAACGCTGCGTTCGCCCGCCGCAACCCGATCCACCGAAAGCCCGCCAGACAGTCAGGGATCTACTGTAGGGCGGGCGCTCCGCCTGCCAGCGGTGGCGCTGTCTCTCTTCCCGAGCCCGTCCTCCCTTTTCGTCCGGAACGATTCCTCCGCCCGCCGCCACCCGATGCACCGAAAGCCTGCCAGACAGTGAGGGATCTACTGTAGGGCGGGCGCTCCGCCTGCCAGAGATGGCCCAGTCCCTCTCCCCACGCCCGTCCCC
>CAXUFU010000010.1:0-15941 GCA_964250275.1 uncultured Chthoniobacterales bacterium
GATGCAGTTCGTACATCGGCCAGGCCATGCCCGCGAGGAAGGGCAGAGCCAGCAGCGGCACCACCGCGTTGTTCAAGCTCTGCGGTCCTTTGCTCACGTTCAGCCAACCGTCCTCGACGTGCGCCCAGACGCCGTAGGTCGCGCCCGTCGGCTGGGTGGAGAACATCTTGCGCAGGAGATCGGCTTGGCTGGAACCGCGGCCGCTTTGGTTCGCGAACATCCCGACCTGCACGTCCCGCGTGGTCTGGACGAAGGTCTCGGTCGCCAACCCGAAGCCATTGCCTTCGTTCGGCAATCCCGCTGCCAGCTTGGCGAACGCGGGCGAGGCTTTGAAGCCCTGGCCGCTTTTTTGCGCGGCGATGATGTCGCGCACCAGTTGATCGTCGGAGGCGACCACAAGGAAATTACCCCACTGCGCCACGGTGGGATGCACGGTAAACTGCGATGTCGCCGGGAAGGGCATCGAGAGCATGCGCAGGCCGGGTTCCTGGGTCTTTTGGACGTTCGGAAACATGCCGGTCAATTGCTCGACCCGCTGGTAGATGCGGTCGTTCTTCATGGCAACCAGGATGGCCAGGCGGGGCAGCGGAATCGATTGTTTCTCCGGAGTTTGACTCGGGAGTTCAATCCGCTTGTCCGGGGACAAAGTCAGAATGAAGCCCGACTCGCCGCCGAGCGACTGCAGGAAATCGTCGAGCGAGAGACCGGTCACCAGGGCGAATTTCGAGAGGGCGCTAGCCACCGCTTTTTTCACTTCGGGAATGTCGGATTGTGCCAACGTCTGGCGGACCGTGGTGACGAGGCCGGTCAGGTCGAGATCACCGAAATTGGCGGCGGCGGTGTCCGGGGGCAGCAAGTCCAGGCCCGTCAGCGCGTGTGGTGCGGTGCCGAAGAGAGGGCCCAGGAAGCCGGTCTCCTGGCCGACGGCGTGGTGCACAAAGGAGATGTTGCGGTTCAGCCCGGGCGCGAGCGCGACGGAACTCGCGCCCAAGCCCGTGATCTGTTCCAGGCCGCTTTGCTTGATGAGCTTGGCGGCCAGCTCGAACCCGCGCGCAATCTTCTCGCGCTCCGCGGAAGTTTGGTCGGCGTGCGGGGGAAACATCAGGTCACGGTACTGGACGACCTGCTCGGACAGGTTGCTCAGCCAATCCGCGGCGCTCATGTACAGATAGAACGAGCCGCCACGATCCAACCGCGCCGCGACGGCGTCGAAGCTGGTGGTTTGCGCCGGCACCGGCGTCCCGGCGGCGGTGGCGGTATTGGCGGTGGGGGGTGGAACGTCCGGAGTGGCGCCGCGGGCGCCGACGTTGAGAGCGAGGAGGCCGGCGCAAAGGATGGAAGCAGTCGCCTGGGAGGAGCGGGAGAGGGAGATCATATTTGGCAGGTGGCCCTGGGACAGGTGGAGTGAAGTGGGTGCTTGGATCATCGACCGAGTGGATGGCGGCCGCGCGCGGACGGAAGATACCACCTTTTTGCGTTGCGAACCGGCATCGTCTTTACTGACGGGAGTCTCTCGCCTCCGATGCGCAAGATCATCCACGTGGACATGGACTGCTTTTACGCGGCAGTCGAGGAGCGGGAGCGGCCGGAATTGCGCGGGAGGGCGGTTGGCGTGGGAGGCGCGCGCGAAGGCCGGGGCGTGCTCACGACGTGCAACTATGAGGCGCGCAAGTACGGCATCCACTCGGCCATGCCGACGTTCCAGGCGCTGGCAAAATGCCCGCATCTGGTGGTGGTGCCGACGCGCTTTGACCTGTACCGCGCGGAGAGCGCCCGCATCCGGGCTATTTTCCACGAGTACAGTGCCCTGGTCGAGCCGCTGTCGCTGGATGAAGCCTACCTGGATGTGAGCCACCTCGAGCGGCCGGCGACGGAAATCGCGCGCGAGATCCGCGGCCGCATCTTCCAGCTAACGGCCCTGACGGCCTCGGCGGGGATCGCGCCGAACAAGATGCTGGCCAAGATCGCCAGCGACTTGCGCAAACCCAACGGGCAACACACCGTGCGGCCGGAGGCGGTGGAGGGCTTCATGCAGGCGCTGCCGGTGCGGAAGATCCCGGGGATCGGCAGTGTCATGGCGCAGCGTCTGGCGGAGCTCGGAGTCGAGACTTGCGGGCAGTTGCAGGCCTTCCCGGCGGAAGATCTGGCGCGGCGTTTCGGTAAATTCGGCCTGGAGGTTTACCAGCGTTGCCGCGGCCTGGACGAACGCCCGGTGGAAGCCCACCGGGAGCGCAAGAGCCTCTCGAACGAGCGTACTTTTAGCAGCAACTTGAGCAAGCTGCCTGACTGCCAGGCGCGGCTCGAAGACCTGTTCTCCGAACTCTGCGAGGATCTCAACGCCAAAGCCGCCGGCCGGCCCATCAGCAAGGTCTTCGTCAAACTGCGTTTCGCGGATTTTTCCCGCACGACGGTCGAGCGCGGCGGAGACGCGCCCGATCTCGCGCAATACCGGCTGCTGCTGGCGGAAGGCTGGCAGCGGCGCGAGCCGGCCAAGCGTTCGGTGCGGCTCCTGGGTGTCGGGGTGCGGTTTGCAGGAGCGGAGGCGGAGGCGGGAGGTGAGAGCAGCCCGCCGGAAGCGGCCAGGGTGCGAGGCGATCAGTTGGTGTTGGATCTATCCTAAAGGGATGAACGTTTCTGAAGACAACGCGTCCAGCCAAGAGATCAAGCGCGTGTGGATTGTCGGCGCCGGTACCATGGCGTGTGAGATCGCCCTCCAATGCGCTCGCCACCTGGTGCCGGTGCGGCTCTACGATGCTTTTCCCCGGGTGTTGGAGCAAGTACCCCGGCGTTTGGCGGAGTCTGCCCAGCACCTCGAGCAGATCGGAAAAATTGAGGCGGCCAGCGCCGAAGCCGTGCTCGGGCGGATCGAGACCAGACCTGACCTGCAAGCGCTGGGAGAAGCCGACCTGGTGATCGAATGCGTCCCGGAGAACCTGGAATTGAAGCGGCGGGTGTTCGAGCAGATCAGCGAGCACGCGCGCCCAGAAACGATTCTGGCGACGAACACGTCCTCGCTGCTTCCGTCTCAGCTTGCCGCGAGCTGTCGGCAGCCAAAAAGGTTAGCCGCTCTGCACTTCCATTTGCCTGTGGCGATTAGCAACATCGTCGATTTGATGGGTCATCCCGGCACGGAACCAAGCGTGCTCGATAGCCTGGAAAAGTTTGCCCGCCGGATCGGCCAGATTCCCATCCGTTATGAGCGGGAGTCCCACGCGTATATTTTCAACTCGATCTTCGGTGCGATGGAACGGCAAGCGCTTGACCTGGTGATCCAAGGCGTTGCGACGTTTGAAAACGTGGATCGTAGTTGGATGGGCATTTTCAAGATGTCCATCGGTCCCTTCGGCATGTTCGACGGCATCGGCTTGGATTCGCTCTGCGAGGTGCTAAACCACTGGGCAGAGACGCTGAACGACGATGCCGGCCGCCGCCGCGTCGCCTTCCTGAAACGATGGATTGACGCGGGCTTCCTGGGCGTGAAAACCAAGCGTGGTTTTTACACGTATCCGGAACCCGCCTTCGCTCAACCCGGCTTCCTGGAAGGCTGCGGAGACTGAGTCTCGAGCTAGTCAGGTTGATTTCCGGCCTGGCCCGCGCGCCAGTAAAATGGTGCGTGCTGGCGGATGGGGCTTTGACACTCCATATTCAACTCGTGCAACTGATCCTGGAAGATGATCTGGTCAGCGCTGCCCGCCTGACTGAAGACGAAGCGCGGCTTGCCATTGCCGTAAGCCTCTTTACCGAAGAACGTCTAAGCTTGGCCTTGGCCGCCCGGCTGGCGGGTATGGATCGGCTCTCTTTCCAGCGTTACCTTTCCGCCCATGAGATCCCGCTGCATTACGGCGACGACGAACTCGCCGCGGACCTTGCAACGGTGCAATGGCTGCACGAAGGCGGACCTGCCCGCCAAGTGGCTGACGGCCAAGCCTGAACGCGGGTTGGACTTTAATGCCGGTTGAAAGACCCATTCTGGCAGATGCAAAGCACAGGGTTTTCTAGGAAGCATCTCTGCCGCCGTAGTTGTTGAGCCGGCGGCGAGAAGGCAGGTCAGGCAACTCCCTATGCCGGTCGTCGTCAGCGATACGTCCGTCCTCATCAATCTGGCGGCGATTGGCCTGCCGGAGCTTTTGGGCGAATTGCCCAGCCGACGCAAATTTCCCCGCCGGCCGCGCGCGAGAAAGGTTGCCGCACCGGCGGCGAGGGGCAATAATCCACCCATGCACTCGCAGGCACCCGCACGTCACTTTGCGAGCGACAACAACGCCGGCATTTGCCCGGAAGTCTTTGCTGCCCTCGCCGAAGCTAATCAACAGCACGCACCCGGCTACGGCGACGACGCGTGGACCCGGCGCGCGGAGCGCCTTTTTCAAGACGTCTTCGAGACTGATTGCGAAGTGTTTTTCGTCTTCAACGGCACCGCCGCCAATTGCCTGGCTCTCTGGAGCGCTTGCGAATCGTTTCATGGCGTCATCTGCCATCGGCATTCGCACATCGAGACGGACGAATGTGGTGCACCGGGATTCTTCATGCACGGAGTCACGTTGCTGCCCGCCGAGACAGCGGACGGCAAACTGACGCCCGCGGCGGTAGTGGAGGCCTTCAAGCAGCGCCACGATTTTCACGCGCCCCAACCGCGCGCGCTGAGCCTCACGCAGAGCACGGAGCTCGGCACCGTCTACTCTGTCGACGAACTGCGCGCGTTGACCGCACAGGCGCGGGAGTTGAAGCTCACAGTGCACATGGATGGCGCGCGCTTTGCCAACGCGGTCGCCGGTCTCGGCGTCAGTCCCGCCGATGTGACCTGGCGGGCCGGGGTGGACGTGCTGTGCTTCGGCGGGACCAAGAACGGCGCCGCGACGGGCGAGGCCGTCGTGTTTTTCGATGCGGAACTCGCGGAGAACTTCAAGCGCCGGTGCAAGCAGAGCGGCCAGTTGGCGTCGAAGATGCGGTTCCTTTCCGCGCAATGGATCGGGATGCTCGAAGGCGGCGCGTGGCTGCGGCATGCCAGGCACGCCAATGACACCGCGGCTTACTTGGAGCAAAGCCTGGCTGGTCTCCCCGGGGTGCGCATCGCGTACCCGCGCGAGGCAAACGCGGTTTTCGTCCATTTGCCGGGCCCGGCGGCCGCGGCGTTGATGGCGCGCGGCTGGCGCTTCTATAATGACGTGGGCCCGGGCGGGGCGGCGCGGCTGATGTGCGCGTGGGATTCCGCGCGGGAAGATATCGATGCGTTCATCGGCGATCTGCGGGAGGCGCTGCCATGACCTCCGGCCTGAAGCAACGCAAGGTGGTCCGCGTCCTCTTCGATGAGGCCCACAGCGAAAGCTGGACGATTGATCCGGAGCAGGCCAGCCGCATCAATCCGGATTATCCGGAGAACTCGTCCTACGCCACGGCCGCGGACACGCTGGCGAAGCGGGATTTCCTGCTCGCCCGGCACACGGAGGGTCCCCTCGACTCTGCCGCGCTCGCGCAAGCGGATCTGGTGGCGGTGCTGCACCCCTGCGATTCGCGTTGGGAAAAGACCACGCCGAACAGCACCCCGCGGTTTGCGCCCGGAGAAATCACGGCGCTGCAGGAGTTTGTCCGCGGCGGCGGCGCGCTGCTCGTGGTGACCGAGTACGAGCACGCCAAGTACGGCGATAATCTCAACGAGCTGCTGGCGCCGTTTGGCCTGGAAATTCTCAGTACGACGGTGGTCGACCGGGCGCACTGTCTGCACACCAATCCCGCCTGGGTCGTCGGCAGCGCGGCGGCGGATTTTCCGGCCTTCGGGCATCACGTCGACCGGGCGTGTTTTTATCAGAGCGGCGCCTGCCGAATCATTCCGGCGGAAGGTGCGCAGGCGCGGATTGCCTGGCACGCCTCGCCGCAGGCGAGCCCACCGAGCGCGGGCTTGATCGGCATCTCCCGCTACGGGCAAGGCCGGGTGGCGGTGGTGACGGATTCCTTGCTTTTCGGCGACGAGTTTTTCGGGGAACTCGAACACTGCGCGCTGTGGTTGAACATTTGTTACTGGCTGGCCGTGCCGGCGTTTGCCCGCTCGGGCGTGCGGGTCCTGAAGTCAGAGCCCGGCCAATCGGCGGCTTGGCACACGCTGCGCCAGCAGGTAAATACCCTGCGGGAACTGCAGCTTCCGGATGGCTCAATCGGCGATCCGACGGCTGGCGCGCAGGTGGCGCTGCTGGTCGGGGATATCCTGGGTTCTCTGGCCGAGCTGCGCCCGGCTTTTGCGCACCAGGCAGAGTACTTCGAGCAGGTGACACTTGACCTGCGCGCGTGGCTGGATGCGGGTTGTCCCAAGCCGAACTTCTCGCGCTCGCTGGCGGCGTTCACGCCGGAGAAGCATCGGGTCGATGGGCTCGAGAGCCTCGTCTTTTTTCCGCTCTACACACCGAACAACTCGCTCCACACCCGGTTCGAGGCTCTGATCATGCGCGTGCCGTGGCCAGGTTGGCTGGATCAACTCGAAAGGACGCTTTACCGGAACGACAAGTTTGTGCCGGGACATTTGGTGGCGAGCACGCGGGGGTACGAGAGCGAATGTGCCGTGCTCTTCCCGGAGACCGTGTCCGTGGCCGGCGGCAAAGGGTCGAACCATTTCGGCGTCATCTTTTGCGACCGGGAAGCAGCGCGGCTGCAATCGTATACCCAGCGGGCTGCGGCGATCGTGGGCCTGGAACTTCATCCGCAATTGGAATGCTTTCTTGCCGGGCAACCGATGGTGCGTGATACCACTGCGTTGTGGGACCTTATTCACGATCGTTCCCATAGCCTGGGCGAGTTGCCTTTTGATCCGTTCATGATCCGGCAAAGGGCGCCGTTTTGGATGTACTCGCTGGAGGAGTTGCGGGTGGATCTGCGCACCTTTTATGAGGCGGGCCGGTTAGCCAAAGAAGGGTTCCCTTTCGCGCACTACGTTAGTTACGCCATTCTGTTCGACCGCATCTTTCGTTTCCCGGTGGTCGGAACGCGGGTGAAGAATTATGATGGGCTCGGTGGCCAGCTTTTGTTTTCGTATTTGCACCAGAAGGAGGCGTTGATCTGGTGTGACAATCATCTCACGGTCAACTGGGAGTTGTTGTCGATGAGTGTTAATGGTCTCCGCGAAGAGATCCAGACTTTGTACCGGCGTGGGGCGGATTGTTCGAAGGTGAGTTTTTGGCTGGATGCGCACGATTTGATCGCCGCGTACGTCAAGCCGAACGTGGCCTCGCGCTGGAAGCGCGACACGCGCGAGATCACCGACGAAGCCGACCCAAAAAAGTGGATCACGCTGGTGCACGACGACGAATTTCCACTGGGCAATTTCCACGTGAACTTGCAGAGGAAGTTGATGCAGGCTGTTGCCTGAGAACAATGATTTTGAGTCGAAGAGCTGGGTCGCAGTACCTGTGAAAGTCTATTCTTTAAACAGCATTGTCTCGCTCGCGCGGGCGGGGTCGCCATTTTATCGAAGGCTTTACGCGCACCTGCCGGAGGATCCGGAGTTAAGCGATCTCCCAGTGATTGATCAAGCCGCGTTTTGGAGCGCTCATCAGCGAGATCGACAGGAGGTGCTGACCGCGCCTTTGACGGGCGGCATGGTCTTCAACAGCGGCGGTACTACGGGCGCGCCAAAGTTCTCGTATGTCCACCTGGATGAGTGGACCTCAAATGTAGAGGTCTCGGTCAGATCCTTCGACGCGAGCCTTAAGGATGGTGATCGAGTAGCCAACCTCTTTGTCGCGGGGGGACTGTATGCCTCCTATCTCTTCGCGACGGATTCGCTCCGGATGTCCCGTGCCGATGTCCTTCATCTGCCAATTGGATACTTCAATGCTTTGTCCGATACAACACGGCTGATTCGAGAACTGAGCGTTAACGTGCTGATGGGTCCGCCCACCTTCTTGCTAAAGTTAGTGGAACAGCTCGAACAGGAGGGTATGGGCGGCATACAAATTCGTTCTATCCTCTACGCAGGAGAAAATTTTACGGACACGCAGTGTGAGTATCTTCTAAGCGTTTGCCCTGGCTTGGAAGTACATTCAGCCGGGTACGCGAGTGTAGATGTGGGAGCGATGGCGTTTGCTGACGCAGGTTGTGCCCCTGGCGAGCACCGGGTTTATGATCAGGCGACCATGCTGGAGATTCTGGACGAGGCGAACGAAGAGCGCATAGAGGAGGTGGGTCGGTCAGGGCGAGTGGTCTTCACGAGCTTAATGCGGCGGTTAATGCCAATCATCCGCTATCCTGCCGGAGATCGGGCTGTTTGGCTGGAGCCGCCGGGCACGCCGATGCGCAAGTTTAAGCTTCTTGGACGCGCCGAAGAAGCAGTAAGGTTGGCCAATATCGTTATGGTCCGCGTCGATGATGTGCGTGCCTTACTGGGACCATTTCGAGAACGCCTGGGAATAACGGGTCTACAGTTGCTAATCACCAACGAGTTGAAGCGTGATTGCCTGACCATTCGATTGGTGGGCGACGGCGAACGCGCAGAACTCGAGATGGCAGGCCCGGAAATCCTCGACGCGTTTCAAGCCAGCAACCAGATGTTGGAAAAGGCGATCGTGGCCGGAAGTGCGCTGCCAACGCGGTTGGAGTGGATCCTGCCAACCGAGTTGAGCGTCAGCCCGCGTACGGGTAAGACTCTTACGATTGTGGATCGCCGGACGCGCTGAATCTGTCTAGACGCTTTGGCGGCAGGGAAGGCGGATGGAAAAGGATGCTCCCGAGCCGAGATCGCTTTCAGCAGAAAGCGTCCCCTGATGTTCCTCGACGATTCGGCGGGAAATTGCGAGACCTAGACCGGTACCATTTTCCTTGGTGGAGAAATAGGGTTCAAAGATAATGGCCAGCCGCTCCGGTGGAATACCGGGACCGTTGTCGGTGACAGAGATCCAGATCTCACCGCCGCTGATCGTGCCGTGTAGCAGTACGCTTCCTTTCTTGGGTTCGGACGCCTGGACAGCGTTCACCACCAGATTTTGGACGACGCGGCGCATTTGAGTCACATCGATAACAATCTGGGTGTTGCCAGGAACATCGGCCAGGTCCGCCCTGAGTTGGACGCCCGCCATCCCGGCCATGGGCTGGAGAGCGTCGACAGTTTCGAGCAGGAAGGGGTGCGCTTCGACAACCTCGTGCGCTTCAGACACGTCATCGCGCAACTGCCTCCAGGCGTCGGAAAGGCTGCAGCAATGTTGCACGCTCTTCTTGATCATTTGGATGTAGCCGAGCGCTTCCATCCACTGCGTGCCGTCTTCCAAACGCATCTCATCCACTTTGGTCTGCAACAGGTCGATGCAGCAGGTGAGGATGGTGAGCGGGTTGCCAAGATCGTGAATGATCTCATCCGAACGCTGTCCGAGTTTGACTAGCGGCCGGGTTTCCGCCAGTTCCGCCGTAAGGTTCATGTTCAACTCCGCCAATTCCCGCGAAACATTGGCGCGCGTGCGTTTCGCGGTGGAGAGCGCCACATTCTTCGCGACGGCCGCCAGCATAGCGTCAGTGTCGGGCGGTTTTGTCATGAAATCAGTCGCACGATTGCGAAATGCTTCGCAGGCCGTTTCCAGCGTGCCATAGCCCGTCAACATGATAATAGACACGTTCTCGTCGAGCTGGCGGATGTCTGCAATCCCTTCCAGGCCGCTGCGGCCAGGCATCCGGTTGTCCAGAATGATGGTATCAAAGGAATGCGCTTGGATCTGGGCGATGCCCTCGGCGACCGAGCTTGCCACGAAGACTTCGTAATCGTATTTGAGTAAAATCCGAAGACTCTCGCGCGGTCCAAAGTCATCATCGATAATGAGAACTTTGGACTTCGCTGCCGTCGCCAAAACGGGCACGGTGAGATCAGAGACGGATGTCATAAGCAGACTTCAGCAGGTTATGGGCGCAGGTTGTTAAGATCACGACGTTTTCTTTGTAACAGATTCTTCGAGTTGAACAACAGTGTTATTTAAGGCACTGTAGGTCGTCGCTGGAGCCCGCAGGTCCTACCGTAAGCGGCGATCCGTCGAGCGACGCGAACTGAGATGGGCAAACGGTTTATGGAATACTCTTACTGGACTCACCGAAATCCCATCACCTCCGGACACCGAAGGGTGGTTATCACCGGGCTGGGTGCCATCTCCGCCGCCGGAATTGGAGTTGCGCCTCTATGGGAAGCGCTGTTGGCTGGCCGGAGCGGCATCAAGCCTTTGACCAACTTTGACCCGAGCGATCTGGAAGGCCGCATCGCGGGAGAGGTACTGGGATTCGATCCAGTCAGACTTATTGAGGCGCGGCTTCGGCCGAAAAGGCTGTCTCGCCAGGCCCAGTTTGCCGTGGTGGCGGCGAGCGAGGCGGTGCGTGATGCGGGGTTGGATAACTCCAAGCTCAAGGGTCGGCGAGGAGCAGTCATTCTCGGTTCGGTTTCTTCCGGCATCAATGATGCTGAGGAGTCCAGCTTGAAAGTGGAGCGAAGCGGACCGCGTTCAGCCAGTGCCGTTTCTTTGCCGAAATTGAACATGCAGGGACAGGCAACTGCTCTCGTCGAGCTGCTGGAGATGGAAAACATTCCCTCGATGTGTGTCTCGACGTCTTGTATGGGCGGCCTTGATGCCGTGACGCTTGGAGCCAGCATGATTCGCAATGGACAATGCGATCTGGTGGTTTGTGGTGGAACAGAATCGACTCTTGGTCGAATGATCTCCGCTTTATTTGGACAGGCTGGGATGATGTCCAGGCGCAATGATGAGCCGGAGCGGGCAAGCCGCCCCTTTGATCGGGAGCGGGATACGGGCGTACTAGCGGAGGGGGCGGCTGTCCTGGTGATCGAGGAGCTTGACGCGGCGCAAGCGCGGGGTGCTCGGGCCTACACGGAGCTACTGGGTGACCACACCTGTCGAGACATGCAAAACGGATGCCACGGTGTTGGGTTGGCTATTACTATGCGGACGGCAATGGAGAAAGCCTGTTGCGACCCGGCAAAGGTGGACTACATCAGCGCGTGGGGATGCGGTGACCCGTTGGTAGATCGATATGAGACACAGTCGATCAGGGAAGTATATGGAAAACGTGCGTTTGATATAGCCGTCGGCTCGATCAAAGGTGTAACCGGTAATCCGCTGGCTGCCGCCGGTGCCCTGCAGATGGTCGCCAGCTCCCTCGTTTTTCATCACCAGCTCCTGCCCCCTACCGCCAACTACGAACACGCAGACATTGACTGTAATCTCGACTACATCCAAGGGGCGCCGCGACGCAGCCACCCCCGGTTTGTGGTAGTCAACGCTCACGGAATGGGCGGCGGTAATACAAGCGTTGTCCTTGGCCGGTCGCCGCAGGAAATCTAGCGAACAGATTATATAAGCGATGGAGTCTACGACGCAGTTTGCGGTAGTCGCATTAATTTGCACCCTCCTTCTAGGTCTCGCAGTTCTGCTGGTTAATCCGAAAAGGCCGGTCAACCGCAGTTTCTTTGTGCTGGCGCTCGTCATGTTCGCCTGGTCGGGGAACATCATTCTAGCGATGAACGCCAAGGTCCCGGCGGCGGCGATTTGGCCCATTCGTTTGTGTTCAGTTGCTGGAGCCCTATTGCCGGCGGCGTTTAGCCTGCTTAGAATTTCAATAATATATCAGCGGGAAACCTGGCGGCGCCACATGGAGCGTAATTGGCTTTGGCTAATTGTGGCTGCCACGCTAGCTTTATTCTGTCTAAGTCCGGCATTTCTAAACCAGGTGCGTTTCACGACGATTCCGAATAATCCGGGCCATTCTCCCGAGCCCGTGTATGGCTACCACGGCTATGCCATCCTCTTTACGTACCTGTCTACCGCTTTCGTAGTGGTGCTTTTCCTGCTGGTCCGCGATCAATACAATCCGCAAATTTCTAGCTCCAATCGAGCGGAGTTACAGTTCCTTCTGCTTGGCTGCGTCGCAGTGGCCGTGAGTCTTTTTGTCTTGATTGCAGCTAAGACGCTAACCCACGATCTCAAGCTCAACCGCTTGGCTCCCTTACGTGCGGTATGTTTTATCCTGATCATTGCTTATGGTATTACCTCTCGAGGTATTCTGAGCGTGCGCTCAGTTCTGCGACTGGGAATGTCGTACCTTTTATTAGGCGTATATGCTGGCTTTGTCTTTTATGTTTCCTGGCGGCTGTTTGGTATGGTGTTTCATCCTTTTGCGCCGGAATCAGAGTACTGGCAAGCAATGTGCGCCGCGGTCGCCACGGCTCTCCTGATCACCGCGGCGGGCACTCCCCTCCAGCGGATTACTCGGAAAATCTTACCCGCGGCCGACGTCGATTTCGAGAAGACCGTCGGGCAAGTCGCCCATATCGTGCAATCCGTAGCAACGCTCCCGGAACTACTGGCTAAATTTTCGACGGTACTTTGCAAAGCAGTTGGGACGCCGAGCGCAAAGGTCCTGCTGAGCAGTGCGCATGGGTTTTCTGAATATGGAGGGTGGGAGTTAGAGAACCAGCTCTCGCTCAGTCACCACGACTTGATTCTCGAAAAGCTAAAATCATCCGGCCACGAAGTGGGAGTGGAAGAATTGCAACGTGGTGCGCCTGGGCCGGGGCGCGATGCCCTGTTGGTACGAATGGAAACCTTAGATGCGGATCTAGTTCTACCGATCCGGTACCGCGGCCAACTCACGGGATTGCTGGTACTCGCACCGCGTACTTCGGGACGCATTTATGGAAGGCACGGGCGCGCCATCTTGCGGTTGATCGCCGAGCAACTTGGCGTGGCCATCGCAAACTCGCAGCTCTACACCGAAGCGCGGCAGAGTCAGGCGTACAATCAGTTCCTAGTCGAGAACCTGCCCTGCGGCGTCATCGCGACTGACCCACAAGGGACTCTGACTCTCGTCAACCCGGAAGCGCGGCTGCTGTTGCAACTCGACGAAAGCTCCTCGCCCGCCGAAATCGAGCTGCCGCGGGACATCGGGCGGCTGATCCCGCCGACGCTCGTCGGCAATACCATCGCGCGCGACGAAAAAATCATCCTGCGCCCGAACGCCCGCGACCAGGCGCATCTGCTCGTGAGTTGTTTGCCGTTTGCCAGTGAACGCAACGATTTGCTCGGCGCCGTGCTCGTCATCAACGATCACACCGCCATCGAACGGCTGCAAAACCAGGTTCGGCAAGCCGACCGGCTGGCGAGCATCGGGACGCTCGCCTCCGGCATGGCGCACGAAATCAAGAACCCGCTCACCGCCCTCAAAACCTTCACTCAGCTCCTGCCAAAGCGTTACAATGACGCCGAGTTCCGCCAGGATTTCAGTTCGCTCGTCGGCAGCGAGATCGCACGCATCGAGCGCATCGTCAATGAGCTGCTGGCGTTCGCACGCCCCGCGCCGCTCATGATCGAACCTGTCAGGATGAACGAAATCGTCGATGGCGCGGTGCGGCTGGTCGGCCCGCAGGCCTCCCGGCTCAACGTCAGCGTGCGCAAGGTCTTGCACGCGCCCGACGATCGCATCGCCGCGGACAAGGACCGGCTGCAACAGGTGCTGCTCAATCTCCTGCTCAATGCCCTCCAAGCCAGCCGGGCGGGCGATTTCGTGGAGCTTTCCACCGAGATCCAGAACGGCGCGTTGTCGCCCGAGCCGCAGCTGCGGGTGGACGTGCGCGATACCGGCAGCGGCATCCCGGCGGAAATCTTGCCGCACATCTTCGACCCCTTCTTTACGACCAAGAGCGAAGGCACGGGCCTCGGTCTGTCCGTCAGCTACAATATTGTGGCGGAACACGGCGGCCGCATGGAGGTAAAGAGCGAGGTAGGCCAAGGAACGTGTTTTTCGATCTACCTGCCCCTCAATCGCTTGGTGACGCGCGAAACTGGTAGTACCCTGAGTGAGCGCTCTACGTCTGACGCCGATCCGGAGCTTACCGGCGTGCTCGCGCTGGCGGATTAAGCAGGCTCGCGGCAACGATGAATCCCACGCTCGCGCCCACCCGTCCTCTTTGCATCCTGCACTCCGAAGATGCCGAGCTGCGGCATCGGTTGGCTGCCATGCTCAGCGAGCGCGCCTATGTCTGTCACGCGCCGGACGAGCAGCGCCTCCAGGAACTGCTGGGTGGCAATGAGCCGCTGCTGCTCTTTGTCGACCTGCGGGCGCCCGGAGCGCGCGAATTGACCAGCCGATTGAGCCGGATCCATCCGCACGCGGTGGGGATCGCCCTTGGCGTCGAACATACCGATCCGTTCCGGGCGGCGCAGGAAGCGGGTTTGTATCGCGTGGAGAGCCTGACGGCGGATCGCGCGACGCTGCAAGACGTCATCGACCGGACGGTGGAACGCGTTGGCTGGATGCAGGAGACGCAGATGCTGCGCGACGAGCTGGCCCGGGTGCGCTCCATCCAACAGCACCAGCATGGCAGCGCCGCCCGCAGTACGCTCAGCGTCCAGCCTCTGGTCAAGGCCACCCGCCAGCTCGATCCGCTGGAGGATCTCTTCGAGAAGATTGTCGACGGGGTGGCCAGCTCCGCGCTCGTGTCGCGCGTCGGCTTGTTTTACCGCTACGACGGCGAGCAGTATTTCCGCCTGGAGGCCGCCCGCTGCTGCCTGGAGGATACGGCGCACCTGGAATTTGGGGATCGCGATCCGCTGGTGCGCTGGTTGCAGCGGGCCCCGCGCCTGATCACGCGTGCTTCGCTCGACCATATGGCAGATCCCGGGGAGCGCGCGCTGTTGCGGCGTTCGCTAGACCTCCTGGGGGCGGAGACATTTATCCCGCTGAACCTCCGGGGCCGGGTGCTCGGCTGGCTTTTTACCGGGCCTTCCGACGGGCTGCCCTTCGATCATCAACATCACTCGGACTTGAGTTTTTTGAGCGAGCAAGTGGTCCAGGCGTTGGAAAACACGATCAAGCATCACCAGATACTTTCCCAGAAAACGATGGGTGAAAATCTGCTCGAGATGATGCCGACGGCAGTCATTACCGTCGATCCCGAGGGCAACATCACCTGGTGCAGCGGTCCGGCGGAAAAGCTGTTTCCGGTCGTTGTGCGCCAGGGGGCCTTGGTCAGCGCGAACCGGCCGCTGCCAAAGATGCCCATTGAAGACCTCGGCAGCCGGATGGCCGCGCTGGTGCGGGACGCGCTCGCCGGCGAACCCACGCGGCAGCCGGTCATTTGGGAGAACACCGCGGTTGGCAGCCGCACTTTGGCGATTCGCACCCGGCAATTGCTCGCCGCGGGCAAGTGCCTCGGCGCCGTGGCGTTGGTGGATGACATCACCGACCAACTGGCGGCGGACGCGCAGGCGGACCAAATCGAGCGGGCGAGTTTCTGGCGCGAGCTCGCGGCCGGGATCAGCCACGAAATCCGCAATCCGCTCGTGGCCATCAAAACGTTCACGCAGCTTTTGCCGCACCGGTACGCCGACGAGGATTTCCGGCTGGAGTTCAAGGAAATGGTGACGCGGGAACTCGGGCGGCTCGACGGGATCGTCAGCCAGATCGAGAACTTCGCTCACCCGGCGGCGCCGGTGATCGAATCGTTCGACCTCGCCAGCGCCCTCGAAGTCGCCGCGGGCCATGCACGCGAGGCGATGGAAGCGCCCGACGCCAAGATCACGATTCAGGCGGACGAAGGACTGCCGGAATGCCGGGGAGACCGGCGAGCCCTGGAGCAAACCTTTCAGCATCTTTTCGTCAATGGCATCGAGGCCGCGATGAACAAGAAGGTGCGGGCCCAGATCAAGGCCCGCTTGGTTGCCCACAAGGTGGACGCTGAAGTCGTCGGCTTTAAGCTGGCGATCATCGATAATGGGCCAGGCATCGCCGAGGAGTTGTTGGACCACGTTTTTTCCCCGTTCTGCACGAGCAAGGCGCAAGGGCTGGGGTTGGGCTTGCCGATGGCTCAACGCGTCATCCTGGATCATGGTGGCCGGATCGAACTGGATTCCGGCACCTTGGGTCTTTGCGTCAATCTGACGCTGCCGCTGGCTCCCGCGCGCCAGGGGCCG
>CAXUFU010000011.1:0-15785 GCA_964250275.1 uncultured Chthoniobacterales bacterium
GATCGGAAGTAGGCGTCTCCGGCAAGGGCGGACTCGAAGGCGGCTGCGGGGTCGGGCGAGTGGAGGTGGTCCTCGTCGTGGCCGTGGTGGTGGTCGTGGCCGCCGATGTCGCCGCGTTATCTGCCTCGGCTAACCGGGTCCGCTCGTAGTCGTGCCATGGCCCAGTGGCCTGCGTCGTGTTGTAGAGATCACGGCGATTGGCAGCGGTCGCGCAGCCGCAGAGCACGGCAACGCAACCCAAAACGAGGACTGGACGCAAAAGGTGGGGGAGGGAGTTCACTCCCTCAAACCAGCAAAATCTCGCCGGACTGTCAATCGCGGAGACGCGAGGAAAGTTGAGCTTCCCTAAAATCCGCCTATTCTGTCGCGCAATCCCCGGCTGCCGGCACCTTCATGAAGAACTTTTTTAAAATCGTTTTTGCCACTTTCCTGGCTCTTGTCCTGTTTGCCGTCTGCCTGGTGCTCCTGCTCGTCGGCACGGGTGCGGGCCTCGCCCGGCTGGGCGCCAAGCACCAGCCGAAGATCGAAAACGGCTCGTATCTGGTGCTCGATTTTGCCGACAACATCACCGACACGCCGCCTCCGTCCGAAGGCGAGCAGTTCCTCAATCGCCTCTTCGGCCAGGACGAGGGCAGCAACGTCTCCCTGCGTTCGCTGCTCGACGCCGTCCACGCCGCCGCCGCCGATAGCCGCATCGCCGGCCTGTATCTGCACGGCTCGTTCCTGCCGGTCAATTATGGGTCGGGCTATGCCGCTCTGACGGAACTGCGCCAGGCTCTGCTGGTTTTCAAGGCCAGCCACAAGCCCATCGTGGCCTATTTGGAGGATCCGACCACGCGCGACTACTATCTGGCCTCCGTCGCCGACACCATTTACATGAACCCGTTCGGTCAGATGGAAATGCCGGGGTTGGATTCCGAACACATTTTCTTTGCCGGCGCCCTGCAGAAGTACGGCATCGGCGTGCAGGTCACGCGGGTCGGCAAATACAAGTCTTACGTGGAGCCGTTCATCCTCGACAAGATGAGCCCCGAGGATCGCGAGCAAACCCAGAAGCTCATCGACGACATCTGGCACCAGGTGCTCGCCGGGATCGAGCAGACCCGGCAGGTGCCTGCCGCCAAGATCCAGGCTCTGGTGGATGCCGATGGACTCATCAAAGCCGAAGCCGCCAAAGCCGGCGGCTTGATCACTGACGTGGGCTATCTCCCGGACGTAATCGAAAAGTTGCGCAAAAGCACCGGCAGCGAGAACGATGACAACGCACGCACCTTCCGGCAGGTGGACATGGCGAGCTACATCAAGCAAAAGCTCGGCAAGGTGGAGGCGGCCGACAGCACGTTGCGGAACGCCGCCGACTCCTCCCCGCGCGTCGCCATCGTCTATGCGGAGGGGGAGATCCAGGGCGGGGAAAGCGATGCCGCCGGGGTCATTGCCTCGGAGCGTTTCGGTCCCGCGCTGCGGCGGTTGCGCCAGGATCCTCACGTCAAAGCCATCGTCCTGCGCGTCAACAGTCCCGGCGGCGGGGTCGAGGCCAGCGAAGTCATTCAACACGAGTTGCTGCTGGCGCATCAGGCCGGCAAACCGCTCATCGTCAGCATGGGCAGTGTCGCGGCTTCCGGCGGCTACTGGATCAGCACTGCCGCGGACCACGTTTTTGCCGAGCCAAATACGATCACCGGGTCGATCGGCGTCCTCGGGCTGATCCCGAATATCCAAAAGATCGCCAACGATAACGGCGTGACGTTCGACAACGTCAAGACCGGCCAATTCGCCGACCTCTTCAGCGTCGCCCGCCCTAAGACACCGGCGGAAGTGGGCCTGGTGCAAACGATGGTCGATGAAGATTACCAGCAATTCATCCAGCGCGTGGCGGCCGCGCGCAAGCTGCCGCCGGAGCGGGTCAACGAGATTGCCCAAGGGCGCGTTTGGTCCGGCTCGGATGCGGTCAAGATCGGGTTGGTCGATGAGATTGGCGGGCTCGACAGCGCGCTGGCCTACGCCAAGAACAAAGCGGGTTTGCCGGTCGACGCCAAAGTGGTGGAGTTCCCCGCGCCCAAGGAGCTGGCAGAAGAGTTGGCCGCCGCTTTTAGCAACCAGCAAAAACCGGTGGCTCTGCTCCCGCAGCTACGGACAGGCGCGGCGCCGCTCCTGCGCGAAGCCGGGCACGTGCAGGAGATGTTGCATACCTTGAGCCGCTTGAACGACCCGATGGGCGTGTACGCGCGTCTGCCGTTCGACCTGACGCTGAACTAAAGGCCTCTCGGCGCTCAGTACCTCGCGCCGGAAAAGGGCAGCGACAACGGCTCGAGCTCGCTGGGATCGTACCCGCCGGAGAGGCGAGTGCCGTCAATCTGTCCATCAAAACTCGCGCCCTCGGTGGAAGTGGCGCTAAACCCGGTCGGGGTGGCGTGGCCGGACACATCGAAGAAGTCGCCGCTGGCATTGAAAACGATGCCGTAGACGGAGTGATCCCGGTGCATGAAAAAGATCACTTCCTCACCCGATTCGGTCATGGCGTGGTAGACACCGGCTTCCGGAAAGTCTACGGCAATCTTTTCCCCGATGACGTAGAAGCCGTTGGGCAGCGCGAAGGAAAACGTTTTGCCATTCTTATCAAACTGCGCCTTCTCCGTGGTTTTATGACCGTCACTCGTTTGCACCAGGGTGACCTCCCCGGATTCCTTGACCTTCCCGGTGACGGTGACGGGCGTCAGATCGGTGTACGCACCCCGCCCGGTCAAAGATCCATCATCGTGCACCGTTAGGTTGATCCCGGCCACCAGCTTAGAGCCCTTTAAGGGATCATCGTCGGTCGCGATGGCATAATAGTCGCCCGCGTACTTCGACGAGGCGCGGGCCGCAGTGCAGAGGAGAAGGCTGGAAACAACGACGACAACAGCACCGAGGTATTTCACGGCAATGTTTCTAGCATCGACGGGTCTTCTTTAGCAAAAGAAGTTCTTAGCTAAACACATCTTCCACGTCCGTTCCTTCAGGCTCTCACCGGCGGCCCCGGTTGGCAAATCCGCTCGATGCAGCGCTCCCAGGCGTCATGGCCGCTGAGGATCTCGATCTCGACCCGCAACAGGTACACAGGCACCTCCAGGTTGGCCAAACGGGGGAAGCGAACCGCGTCTTTCTCGGTGGTCAAAATCATGTCGACGTCCCGCCGCTGGCAACGCGCCGCAAACGCGCGGATCTCCTTCTCGTTGAAACGATGGTGGTCGATGAAACGCCGGGATAGCTCCACGTGGGCGCCAAGCTGAGTCAACGCTGCCTCGAAGCTCTCCGGGGCCGCGATGGCACTGAACGCGCCCACGTACGTATCGCGCAACGCCTCCAGCGGCAGCCACTTGCCGGTAAAGACTTCCTGTAAATGGCGCGGGGTATGCGCGCATTCGATGATTTCCGCCGTCCGGTTGTACCGGCGGATGCGCGCGATGAGCGCCGAGTTGTCGCCGCCGGCACTTTTAGTAATGAAAATGTAGCTCGCGCGCCGCAGATTGCCTGGCGGCTCGCGCAGGGTGCCGCGCGGCAGGAGGTGCTCGTTGCCAAAGGGCGCCTGGCGGTCGATGAGCACGATATCCAGGCGATGCTGCAGGTTCAGATACTGCAAGCCATCGTCGAGGACGAGCGTATCGACGCCAAACTGCTCGATGGCGTAGCGTCCACTTTTGACGCGGTCTTTATCGACCACCACCACCACGCCCGGCAGGTTGGTGGCAAGCATGTAAGGTTCGTCGCCGGCTTCGCGCGAGCCGAGGAGGATCTTCTGGCCGTCGCTGACCACGCGCGGGATGGACTCGTTGATCCGGCCCGTCAACCGGCCGTGCAGCCGCTTGAGCAAGGGCGGCCGGCGGCTCTTGTAGCCGCGGCTCAAGATGGCCACTTTGCGGCCGCCCGCGTGCAAGGTGCGGGCCAGGCGCTCGACCACCGGCGTTTTGCCGGTGCCGCCGACGGTCAGGTTGCCGACGCTGACCACCATGCAGCCGAGCGGATGATTGCGCAGCAGGCGTTTGCGGTACAGCCACAGACGCAGTTGCACGATCAAGCGAAAGGCGCCCGAGAGCACGAACAGAACGGCGCGCAGCAAGGCAGCCCGTTTGCCGTACCGGCGTTCGAGGATGACGTCGACGGCAAACTGCTCCAGGCTTTCAATCCAGCGGCGCACAGGTGGGGTGGGATGGCGGCGGTTGGGCTAACTAGCCGGCAGTACTTTTGCGCCTCGATTGTCGATCTGCGTAATCAACGTCCGCGCCTGCGGCGAGCCACCGGCTGCGAGCATGGCGGCGGCCACTCTCCCCGGCGCGTCCAGCGTCAGGCAAATAATTGTCGAGCCGGAGCCGCTCAGAAATCCGCCCAGCGCTCCCGCGGCCACGCCCGCCGCGATGACCTCCGGCAGCACCGGAATCAAGGGCAAGCGATGCGGTTGATGAAAGGCGGTATCCTCGAAGGCGCCGCGCAGCAGCTCGTAGCGGCGCAGCGCGAAAGCGGCCGTGATCCGGCAAGCCCGGGCGCTGCTGGCCACGGCCTGAAAGCGCGAGACCTGTTCCGGCAGCAGGCGCCGCGCGTCGGCGGTGCGGATTTCCTGGTCCGGGATGAACAACACGCAACGCAGCCGCGGCGAGACCGCCGCCCGTAGCACCGGCGCGGATCCGTCCACGCCGGCGATCGTAAATCCGCCGAACTGGGCGGGCGCGGCATTATCCGGATGCCCTTCCAACGCGGCGCAGAGGGCGAAGACGCGTTCCCGCGGCAACGGATGGCCTGCCAGCGCGTTGAGGCCGGCGATGATGCCCAGGCGCAGGGTCACACTGCTGCCCAGGCCCCGCGAGCGCGGGACGTCCCCCTCGATCTTCCAGGCGAACGGGAAGATTTCTTCCGGTTTGCCGCAGGCGGCAAAGAACGCGGCCGCGGCGGCTTCCACCATGGGATGAGCCGGGCGAATGCCTTCCAGGGCGCTGCTCCCGGCCAGGCGGGAAATCGTTACGCGATTGTAGATCCGCAGCGCCGCGCCCAGGCAATCGAAACCCGGACCGAAGTTCGAGGTAGAAGCGGGGATTTGCAGGCAGACTTCCATGTGCGGCTGGCCGATGATCTTCCGGGATGGAGGCAAACTGGGCAAGAGCGCAAACCGCCGATCTCCCTGGACGCCGTTTGACTTCCCGCGCCACCTCAGGGACGCTGCCAGCCCTGCCGGTCAACCCCTTTGCTACCAAATGCCCCGCCACGATGGACGCCAAGCCGACGAGTTGCGCCCGCTCGTTTTCACCCCGGGGATCGCCCCGCACGCGACCGGTTCGGTGCTCGTGGCCACAGGCAACACGCGCGTGATTTGCGCCGCCACGGTGGAGCCGGCAGTGCCGCGCTGGATGAAGGAACAGAACGTCACCGGCGGCTGGGTGACGGCGGAGTATTCGATGCTCCCGTATTCGACCCTCACCCGCAAGCCGCGCGATAGCACCCGCGGCAAAGCCGATGGGCGCGGCGTCGAGATCCAGCGGCTGATCGGCCGCTCGCTGCGCACGATGGTGGACCTGGAGGCGCTGGGGCCGCGCACGCTCTGGGTCGATTGCGATGTGTTGCAGGCCGACGGCGGCACGCGCACCGCCTCGATCACCGGAGCTTGTCTGGCGGTGGCGCTGGCGTGCCGGGAACTGGAAAAACGCGGCGAGGTGGCGCGTTTGCCGCTGGCCCGCCTGGTAGCCGCGGTCAGCGTCGGCCTGGTGGCAGGCGAGCCGGTCCTCGACCTGGATTACATCGAGGACAAAGATGCCGCGGTCGATCTGAACGTCGTCCTGACCGAGGAAGGGCGCTTCGTCGAGGTCCAGGGAGCCGGTGAAGAGGCCACGTTTTCGCAGGAGGAGTTTCTCGCTTTGATCGCGCTGGGCAAGCAGGGCGTGGCGGAGTTGATCCGCCAACAGCGGGCGGTCATGGCAGCGCGGTAAGCATTGGCTCCATTTTGATCTCGTCCAGCGGCCGCCGGGGAACTTGCCGTGCGGGCAACGGGTTCGAGCGCGGCCAGTAAAGGGCCGCGAGCCAGACACCCAGACCTGCGAAGAGGCAGCCGATCGACCCATCCAGCAGCGGTTCGACCCACGCCGACAAACGACCGACCTCCCGCGGGTTGCCAAAGATCACGCCCCACTTGGAACCGGCGGCGATGACTGCCTCGACATGGAAGGGGGTGGCGGGTGTTTTCACCTGGACCCATTGCCAGCCGGTGCGTTGCGGGTCCGGGGCCAGCCAGGTCACGGCCCCGGAGCGATCCTCGACCAGGGCCACGGCGGCGACGTCACCAATGCTGCTCTTCACTGGGAAGCGCAGGTAAAACTGGTGCAAACCGGTGATGGTGCGGCTCCGAAAGTAGGTTGGGCGGCCAGCATGTCCCGGCAGGAGCAGCCAGGCCGCTCTGCCCGGATCGCGCGCGTCCTGCATCAGTTGATGCACATCAGGCGAAGCGGACGCTGCCTCCAAGATAACGGGCGAGCGCACCTGCCAGGGCAGGATGGCGCGGATTTGCGGATCTTGGAGCAGCGCAGCCACCACGGCCGGGCGCTCGCACATCACGTCGAACGCGTCTTTGCGGACGAAGGCCGGCACATCCGGTTGCGCCACGAACGAAGCCACGTTCTCGACCTCGTGCTGGCCGCAGGTTCTGACGAATTGCAGGTCACCGAAAAGGTTGCCAGTTGTCAGGTGGCTGAGTCCAACACCGGTGAACAGGAGCCAAATGGCGGCCGGCAACCAGGTTCGCAGCCGGGATACCGTGCCGCCAGGCTGGATCTCGCCCAGGAACAGCAGGACGCAGCCGAAGTTCACCAGGGCGCCGACGGAAAGAAAGTCCATGTAGCGCGACACGCCCAGGCCGCCGTAGTGATTGCGCGCATAGGCCAGCGCCGCCGTGTTCAAGAGGGCGAAAAGGCCGAGCGGGATGAGAAACGCCTCCGCTGGCCTCGTCTGCCGGACAGCCGGGAACGGCGCGGCGGAGGACCCGCTCCTGCCGTTGAGGCTGCCGCCGCCGCGGCGGACCGTTCGCCAGACCAGCCAGGCAAAGGGCGCGAACGCCACGGGAGCAGCCCAAGCCGTCTGGTTCGGCCAGCCGAGCAGGCCGAAGAAGCGGCCGAAAAGTTCAGTCAAGGTCGTCGGCTGCAAAACGGATTGTTGTTCGATCCCGATGCTCAGAGACAGACCGCCCACGCCCAAGGCGAGCGCGACCGCCAGCGCAAGCGCGTTTTCGCGGCTGGCACCCTCGCGGCGCGCCAGGCGCAAGCCGAGCCAGGCCGCCACCGCCAACGTCGCCAATCCTCCCGTGGCCACGGAAAACCACGCCGCTACCGCGCTTGCCACCCCCATCCACCAGCCCGCCGTTCCAGGCCGGCGCGCGGCCAGACCCCAGATCGCGATGACCGTGAAAAGGAGCAGGAAGTAGTACTGCGAAGCAAACCCGCCCGAGAGCGTGTTTTCCTGGCCGAACGGGAGGCCGAAGAGAAGCACCAGGCCGAGCAGGACAGCGTCCTCCCATTGCCGGCCCAGACGCCGCACGAGAATAATGGCCAGCAACACCGCGGTGGCGGCGTGGAGGAACGCCGCGGCGATGGCCTCCACCTGGGTGTCCCACTGGCCGTTGACCTGAAACAGGCCCAAGACGAGCAGACGCGTCCAGACGATGCGATGCTGGACCCATGGGGCAAACAGGTCGGCAATTTGAAGTTTACCCCGTAGCCAAGGCTGCAAGAGGGTTTGACCTTCGGCTTGCCACTGATCGAAGACGGGCAAGGGAGAGCTGCACAGCCGCAGGACGAGGAACTTGGCGCCCACGATGAGAAGGAACATGCCCAGGATCTTGGCGGCTCGCCTGGAAGAACAATCGAAATTGAAGACGGGCATGGCTATTTTTCCGTGCGATCTGCCGCGCAGCGGCCTCAAAAACCTAAGGTAGGGATGGCTCTCCCGAGCCGGTCCCTGACTGTCTGGCCAGCGTTCCAGCAACTGGGGCATCCCTCCTACCCAGACGCTCACCAGACAGTCAGGGAGCGGCTCGGGAGAGCCATCCCTACCCTAGGTTTAGGGGCCGCTGCGCTGCGGTAAAAGCAGGAGGCAAGCCAGCGTGCCGCCGCCCCTCCAGTTCCTGGCCTCATTTTATTTAGAATAATTCTTGATATACCCGCGCACTGCCTGGAGACTCCCCTCTCGCATGTCTGCCGATCATTCCCACCCGGAGTCGCACTCCTCCTCGCCGTACGATGCGTCGATCGCTTCGGGCGGGTTCCGGTTTACCCGCCAGAGGCGCGAGGTCTACGAGGCGCTGCGGCGTACGCCGGATCACCCGAGTGCCGTGCAGGTGTTTGCCCGGGTGCAACAAAACATGCCGTCCATTTCACTCGCTACCGTCTACAACTGCCTGGAAACACTCGCCCAATGCGGCCTGGTGCGGCAGGTCAATTTCGATCGCGGCCCCTCCCGTTTTTGCCCGAACGTCCAGCGGCACGGGCACATCATCTGTACTGGTTGCGGCCGGGTCGATGACGTCGCGGTGCCGGAGGACGAAGCCTTGGCCACAATCTGGCAGTTGCCAGAGGGTTACGTCGTCAACCAGTATGAGCTTTCCCTGCGCGGCCTCTGTCCGCAATGCGCACCCGCGGCAACCGGGGACACCGCGCCAGCCGAATCTGCCTCTTCCCATTCATGATGAACCACTCGCTTCTCATTCAAGATCTGCACGTCAGCATCGCTGACCGCCTGATCGTCAAGGGTCTCAACCTCGAAGTCCGCAAGGGTGAGGTGCACGCCATCATGGGGCTCAACGGCTCGGGCAAAAGCACGCTGGCCAAGGCCATCGCCGGCCATCCCGATTACACGATCACCAGCGGCAGCGTCCTGCTCGACGGCGAAAACATCCTGGAAATGGAAGCCGATGCCCGGGCGCGCCAGGGATTGTTCCTCGCCTTTCAGTACCCGAGCGAAGTGCCCGGGGTGAGCAACGCCAATTTCATCCGCGCCGCGGTGCAAGCCCGCCTGGGCGACGGCGAGGAGCTCGAAGCGGTCGCGTACTACGAGCGGCTCTACGAGAAAATGGATCTGCTGGAGATCCGGCGCGATTTTACCGCGCGCTCGGTCAACGAGGGCTTTTCCGGCGGCGAGAAAAAGCGCAACGAAATTTTGCAGATGGCGATGCTCGAACCGAAATACGCCATCCTCGATGAGACCGATAGCGGCCTGGATATCGACGCCCTCAAGGTCGTGGCCAACGGGGTCAACGCGTTGCGCGGGCCGAACCTGGGCGTTCTGCTCATCACGCACTATCAGCGTTTGCTGAACTACATTGTGCCGGATCGCGTGCACGTCATGATGGATGGGCGCATCGTGCATAGCGGCGACAAGTCGCTGGCGCTCGAATTAGACGAGAAGGGCTACGATTGGGTCACGCCGCACGAGGCCTCTTTGATGGCGGCGGGCGCAGGCGTTTAACCAGGACGGACAAAGTTTTCTTACTACTATGAGCGCACCAAAAGCTGAAATCGGGATCGACCGCAGTGCGGGCGATTTCTCCTACCCGGAGTCGCATACGTTCGACGCCGGTACCGGGCTGAACGAGGAGACGGTCAACTACATCTCGAAGGTCAAGGAGGAGCCCGCGTGGATCACGGAGTTCCGCCAGAACGCGTTGAAAACGTTCCTGAAGAAGCCCATGCCGACGCATTGGGCAAGCCAGGATCTGGAGAACATCATTTTCCGCAACATCCGCTACTACTTGAGCTCGGGCGCGAAGCCGAAGCGGACCTGGGAGGAAGTGCCGGAGGACGTCAAGCGCACCTTCGAGCGGCTCGGCATCCCGGAGCAGGAACGCAAGTTCCTGGCGGGCGTCGAGGCGCAGTTCGACAGCGAAGCGGCGTATTCGAACATCAAGAAGGCAGTTGGCGACCAGGGCGTCATCTTTTGCGGCAGCACCGAGGGGTTGAAGGAACACCCGGAGATTTTTCGCAAGTGGTTCGGCAAAGTCATCGCGACCAACGACAACAAGTTCAGCGCCTTGAACAGCGCGGTCTTTAGCGGCGGCAGTTTTATCTACGTGCCGCCGGGCGTGAAAGTGAAGCATCCGCTGCAGGCTTACTTCCGCATCAACGCGGAAAACTTCGGGCAATTCGAGCGCACCCTCATCATCGCCGATGAAGGCAGCGAAGTGATGTACATGGAAGGGTGCACCGCGCCGAAGTTCGAGACGGCCACGCTGCACAGCGCGGTAGTCGAGCTGGTCGCGCTCAAAGGCGCCAAGATCCAGTACGTGACCGTGCAGAACTGGAGCAACAACGTCTTCAATCTCGTGACCAAACGCGGGGTGGCGATGGAAGACGCGGAGGTGAAGTGGATCGACTGCAACATCGGCTCCCGGCTGACCATGAAATATCCGGGGGTGGTGATGAAGGGCCGCCGCGCCAGGGGTGAGGTGATTTCCATCGCGCTTGCCGGCAACGGCCAGCACCAGGATACCGGCGCCAAGATGATCCACGCGGCGGACGACACCACCAGCAACGTGATCAGCAAGAGCATCAGTGTCGGCAGCGGCCGCGCCACTTATCGCGGGCTGGTTCATGTGCCCAAGCACCTCAAAAACTGCAAGAACAACACGGAATGTGACGCGCTCTTGATCAACCCGACCAGCCGCACGGACACTTACCCCGCGATCAGCGTGCGCGGCGCGAAGAACGCGATGCAGCACGAGGCCAGCGTCAGCAAAGTCAGCGCGGAACAGATCTTCTACATGATGTCGCGCGGCTTGAGCGAGGGCCAGGCCATGAGCTTGGCCGTTAACGGGTTTGTCAACGATCTCGTACGGCAATTCCCGATGGAATACAGCGTCGAACTCAAGCGCCTGATCGAGTTGGAGATGGAAGGCTCGGTCGGTTGAAATCCGTGGACGCAGGGGAACCAGGGGAAGCATCAGGGGCGGAGCAAATGGACGAACAAACGACGACGACGGAAACTCTTCTTGGCACGGCTTACGCCGGCGCGGTCCAGGTACTCGACGCGGCGAAATCGCTGGTCGGCCTGGGCGGCGCGGGGTCAGCCGACTTGCTGGCGCGTCCGGCCTCGGTCGATACCCTGCCGGGTTGGTACCAGGACGAGCGCGCATTGGCCTGGGAAAGTTTCGCCGGGTTGCCCATGCCCGTCCGCACCGAGCAGGCCTGGCGTTTCGCGTCGCTGAACCGGATTTCGTTGGATGGTTTCACACCGCCGCAGGAGGTCAGTGAAGCGACGCGCGAGAAGCTGATCGAGCGCTCGGTTGGCAACGAGAAAATCGCCGGGCGGATGGTCTTCGCCAACGCCATGTTGCTCGACCGTCGTCTGCATGCGGCGGAGCTTTCGGCCAAAGGCGTCATTTGGAAGCAACTTGACGCTGCCCTAGCCGAACATCCGGAACTGTTCCGGCGCCATTTCATGGCTCAGGCGGCGCAGTTGGGCTCGCGGAAATTTGCCGCGTTGCACCGGGCTAATGTCCGCACGGGTACGTTTCTCTACGTGCCTCGGGACGTGGAGATTACGCTGCCGTTGGAGGTTTTTCACTGGCTGACGGGCGAGGCGGGCTCGGTCTTTCCGCATACGCTCTTGATTGCCGAAGCAGGCAGCAAAGTGACGTTGATCGACTACTACGAGTCCGCGCAGGCGCAGGAGTCGGGTTTCGCGTGTGCGGTCAACGATCTGGTGGTCGGCGCCGGCGCGAAGGTGACCTACATTTGCGCGCAAAATTGGGGCGAGCGGGTCACTTCCTTCCAGATCAATTCCACGCGTGTCGAGCGCGATGCGCACGCGACGAGTTTGCACCTGAATTTGGGCGCGGCGTATGCCCGGTTGGAAAGCCTGAGCCGTCTGGTGGGTCCGGGGGGCCGGAGCGATATGCTGGCTGCCACGGTGGCGAGCGATCGCCAGGAGTTTGACCAGCGCACGTTGCAGGATCATCTCGAGCCGCAGACCGCGAGCGATCTGCTCTACAAGAACGCCCTTTGCGATAGTTCCCGCACCATTTTTGCCGGGTTGATCCGGGTGGAACCGGCGGCCCAGCACACCGACGCGTATCAGAAGGTGCGCAACCTCATGTTGAGCGACGACGCTGAGGCCAACTCCATGCCGGGTCTGGAGATTCTCGCCGATGAAGTGCGCTGCACGCATGGCGCCACCTCCGGCCACGTGGAAGACGAAGAGATGTTTTATCTGCTCTCCCGCGGCATCGACGCGCGGACGGCGCAGGAACTGATCGTGCAAGGCTTTCTGCACGAAGTGCTCGAACGTCTCCCGGACGCCGGGGTCCGGCCGAAGCTCGAGGCGCTGCTGGCGGAAAAGTTTGCCCGCCTCAAGCAAGCTCGGCGGCTCGGGTAAACCACCGCGCCGGGATCGGAGGATTTTGCTCGCCACATCGGCTCCCTGGCCTAAAATTCGCCCAGCGATGACGGTTGTATTCTGGCGTTGGCTGCTGCTGGCCGGCTTGGTGCTGGGGATCGCTGTCCATGGCTTGCACGCGCAGTCGCCCGCACTTCCGGTGGCGGCAAGTCCCGCGGCCGGAGCAACGCCGGCCCTCGGCGACGACACGGACCAGGAGCCCGCACCCGGGTCAGGCAACGGTAATTTGTTCCCAGGCTCCGGCCCGGCGGTGGATCAGCAAGTCCTGCGCAACCGCCCCCGGCCCTCCCGCCTGCTCGGCAACAAGGCCGCGCGCAACGCCCGCGCCGGAGACCTCATCGCGTCCGAGGCAGACGCTGACCCGCTCGAGGTCCGGATTGCGTATCGCCGGGCGAAGACGGCGGCAATCGAGCAGGATCCCGGCATGAACGATCTGCTGCTGCGCGCCGATGCCGCCCCGACCGACAAAGCCAAGCGCGAATACCTGCGGCAGTATTACGCCCGCCTCTTTACCGCGGTCCAGAAAATCGATCCATCGCCGGCCCTCTCCGCCCACCTCGCGCTGTTGAAAATCCTTGCCCGGCAACGCTACAATCCGCAGCGCCGCCAGATCGCCGGGGAAGAAAATCTGATCAATGGCCGCCGCGGCGGCAGGTGAGGCGCCCGGCTTGCCGCCTCCAGGCTAGATCCCCTGGAAGAAGTCACTTGCCGGGAGAGGGACTTCCTCCCATAATTTGATGGCAGTCGGCGCTATCGACTAGTGGTTAGGTCACGGCCCTCTCAAGGCTGGAGCACGGGTTCGAACCCCGTTAGCGCTGCTTCTTTTCCTGGCAGCTGCGATGCCCATGGCGGTTTCCCTCACGACCCTTCTTCCTCCGACCCGCAGCGGCAGGACTCTCTTCGTGTCGTCATCGTTGCTCGGCGCGTTTGCACTGTTGCAGATGGCGATGCTGGGTTGGCACTTGCTGCGCCGCGGCGCGCGCCCGCACCCTGAAGAACTGGTGGTCCACTTTGCGGAGACCACGGAGCCGTCCACTTCCTCGATCGATGTGCCCTATCATCGCAACCCGTTGACGGAAGACGCGGGCACCTCAGCGGCCGTGACCATGCCGCCGCTGGAATCCGCCGAGCGGCCTACGCCCGCGGTCACGAACAGCGCCGACCAGCCCGCGACCGGGGCGGCAGCCGCGTCCTCCTCCACGGCGGCGGCGAGCTTGATCGAGCAGGCCCGGCGCTTGCGGCAAAATGGGGATGTGACCGGCGCGCTAGCGGAGCTGCGCCAGGCGCAACTTGACGATCCAGCCAGTCCGCAGGTGATCGCGGAGCTCGGCATCACGTACGAGGCGCTGCAATTGCCGGATCGCGCTTTCGAGCAGTGGCAGCGCCTCTATAGCATGGGCGATTCCATCGGCGCGCTTTACTATTTGGCGGACGAGAAACTGCACAATGCGCCCCCGGCTCCCGGGGCGCCTGGCACCGCCCTCCTCGGCCAGGCCGCGCAACCGCCCAGCGACGTGACGGGCACCGGCCGCGACGCGAACGGCTTCCAGGAGAACGCGTTGCTTAAAATCACGGACATCCAAGCGGCGGACGAAGAAGATCCCGGCGCGGAAAAGAAAGTCTCGCTGAAAATCGTGGTAAAAAACCGGCCCGGCTCGGCCATCGATCCGAAGAAGGTCGTTATCCAGACGTACTTCTATGATCTGGTCGACGGCCGAGTCGTTTTGCAGACGAACGCGCAGACCAGCTATGCCTGGCTCACCACCCCGGTTACTTGGGCGAACGATCAATCGCAGGTCCTGCAGACCACCTACTTCCGGGCCAAGGCAGCTTCCACCCCCACCCCGGCGCCCTCGGCCACGCCGGAGAATGCCAAGCACGGCCGGAAAAACCCGAAAGGCCGCGCTCAGGAAGCGGAGCCTTCCGCCGTGCCGGCCGCGTCCCCGCCGCAGGTGCGGATCTATCTGGGCTACGTGGTGCGCCTCTACTATGATCGCCAATTGCAGGATGTGCAGGCCGATCCTTTGCGGCTGCTGCATCAGTTTCCGCCTCCCTTGACGCTGCCGGAGGAGTAGTTTTGCCCGCAGCCCGCCGCGGCCCGCGCCTTGCCCATGAAAATACTCGTCGTCGATGATGATGCTGGCACCGTGCGCGCGGTGGAGGCAATCCTCAGCCAGGAAGCCGGGTACGAAGTCGCCGGTGCGATCGGGTCCGGGCAGGCTCTCGAGCTTTGCCAAACGGGCGGCGCGCCGGATGTCCTGGTCACCGAGGCGGTGTTGCAGGGCACGGACGGATTCGCGCTGCGCGAAGCGCTCGAGGTGATGCGCTCGGATCTAAAAACCGTCTTTCTGACCGGTTACGATCTCAGCGAGTATCAGGATTACTTGGGCGAGACCGAGGTGCTCTACAAACCCGTGGAACCGGAGCCGCTGCTGACGCTCTTGCGCAAGCTGGGCCGCGTACCGGTCGCCGCTGCTCCAGCGCCGGCGGGAACGATGCGCACGGCGAACGGCCAATCGGATACGGCCCACCTGCCCCGCGATCAGCGGACCCAATCCGCCCGTTTGCGCCGCCTGGTCGAGAAACAGGGTTTTACCGGCAAGCTCGATCAGTTCGACCTCGTCGACATCATCCAGATGTGTTGCGTGGGCAAGCGCACCGGCTGTCTCCAGATCCGGCGCGGCGATGAACGCGGCGTCCTTTACCTGCGCAACGGGCAGATCATCGACGCGGTCAGCGGCGATCTCGAGGCCCAGGATGCCGCCTACGAAATCATCGGCTGGTCGTCGGGTCAATTTTCCTTCGATGACGGCGTGCAGCCGGAGCAGCCGACCATTCAAAGCGGATGGGAACATCTGGTCATGGAGGGAGTGCGCCGCCGGGATGAGAGAACGCAGGGCGAGGCGTCCAACCACGCCGCGGACGCGCCGGACCCGGAACTCGTGGGCAAGACCGTGGGTCCTTACCAGTTGCGGCGCAAGATCGGCCAGGGGGAGAGCGCCCAGGTGTTCGAGGCGCTGCAAACCTCCATGGCCCGCGTGGTGGCGCTGAAAGTCCTGCGCGCCGAGTATCAGCATGACGGCGCCGCGGTGCAAAACTTTCTGGCCCTGGCCAGCGCCAAGGCCCAGCACCCATCGATCCTGGCGGTTTACGAAGCCGGTGAAAGCAACGGCATCTACTATTACGCCCGTGAGTTCGTCGACGGGTCAAATCTCGCTTCGTTACAGGCCGTCGGCCGCACGATCGATGACCCGGCCGCGCTGCTCTGCATCAAGGTCGCCGCGGAAGCGTTGAGTTATCTCAACCAACAGAAGATCGCGCACTCGCCGCTCACGGCTGATGACGTCTACATCGGGCGTGATGGCCGCACCCGGCTCAACAACATC
>CAXUFU010000012.1:0-13697 GCA_964250275.1 uncultured Chthoniobacterales bacterium
CGCCAGGCGGCTTCGAGCACGATCGCGTCGGGCAGAAAATCGATCCAGGGCACCAGGGAAAGCGTTTCGTCCGCGTCCGTTTCTGCCGCCGATGGAGCTCCCGGGTGCAACGCCAGCATCCGCGTCCCCGGCGCTGACTGGAGGAGGCGCAGCAGAGGAAGCTCCGCGCCGGCCGGCTCCGGCCAGTGGTCCAGCAAGAGCACGAGCGCGTCGCCTGTGGCGCTGCTTTCGAGTCCCGTTTGGAGAGCCAACGCGTCCTGGTGGTGGATGCTGGCGGGCGTTTCACCGGGCGCTTTGCGCTCCACAGAGGCGTAGAGCGCCGCGAGTTGGGCGCTGGCCGTGGCAGCGGAAAAACAGTGCTCCAGACGCGTGCGGCCCGCCCGGCCCAGCCGCTCCCGCAGGGCCGGATCGTGCGCCAGGTCCGTCAACGCTCCGGCGAGACCCTGGCGATCGCCCGGCTCGACCAAAAGCCCGGTCTCGCCGTCCAGGATCATTTCCGGAATGCCCGCCAGCCGCGTGGAGACGACCGGCCGCTCCGACGCCATGGCTTCCAGGATGACCGTCGGCAGAACGTCGCACGCCCCGTGCGCGTCGACGCGGCAAGCCAAAGCAAAGACGTCGCAGTCCGCCAGGCGCAACCGGATTTCCGGTTGCGGCAGTAGCCCGAGCAGTCGCACCTGCGCGACCAACCCGAGGGCACCGAGGCGCGCTTGCAGCGACGCCCGGGCCGGTCCTTCCCCCGCGATCTCACAAGCGAAAGCCACCCCGCGCTCGCGCAACAGGGCGCAGGCCTCGATCAAGTCGTCGAACCCTTTGAAGTCGATCAGCCGTCCCACGCTGAAGATGCGCAACGGCCGGGCGGCGTCTCTGGGCTCCATCGGCGCTGGCCAGCGATCCAGCGCGAGACCATTGTAGACGCGCTGGATCTTGGCAGCGGCTCCCGGACATCTTTCCACCAGTGCCCGGCGGCTGTAATCACTCACTGTGAGGACGAAGGCGGCCTGGGCGCACATCTCCCGCAGCAAGGCGTCGCCGCCGAGGTCAACCAGGAAATCCTGGGCGTGCGCCGTGAAGCTGAACGGCAGGCCGGTCAAGGCGTGGAGGAACAGTGCCGCATGCGTCGCACGATTGGCGAAATGGACGTGGAGATGATCCACCCCACGCCGGACGAGGCGCTCGGCAAAGGCCACCGCATGCAAGGCTCGCCGCGCCGGCTCGTACCGCTCGCTGAACCGGGCTTCATGGTCCGCGATCAGCGCTGCCGGCCAAACGCCGCGCCGCAGCGCCGCCCGGCGGGCCAGTTCCAGCCCCGGCTGGGGCGGCGCGTAAAACACCGGACCGCGCGGCCGCCCGGCGGCGTCATGGCGGAAGCTCGTGGCCGGAGGGCTGCACGAGTAAATCTCGAGCTCGCAGCCGCGCTCCTCCAAGGCGCGCATCTCCGTGTCGCAGAAAGTCTGCGACGGCACCGGATAGCGCGAGAACAAATACGCGATCTTCACCAGGGCGAAGAAATCGCGAGGGAAATCAGCCCCGGATCGACATTCCGGCGCAGACGCCGTTCGTCGGCTTACTTCCCGCCGATCCCGTCCAACTCGACGTCGAAGATCAACGTGGAGCCGGGAGCGATATCCGTCCCGGCGCCTTTATCGCCGTAGGCTAGCTCCGCGGGGATGTAGAGCGTCCACTTCGAGCCGACCTTCATTTTCTGCAACGCTTCCGTCCAGCCGGGGATCACGCCGCCCACCGGGAAAGTAGCGCTGCCGCCATGCTGGTCGGAGCTGTCGAAGACCGTCCCATCGATCAAAGTCCCCTTGTACTTAACGGTCACGGTGTCCGAAGCGCTCGGCGTCGGACCGGACCCTTCCTTGACGACTTTGTATTGCAGGCCGTCCGGCAGCGTCTGCACGCCCGGTTTGGCTTTGTTGGCGGCCAGGTACGCTTGTCCGTCCTTCTTGTTCTTGGGAGCGGCGGCAGAGGCGGCGGCAGATTGCGCCTGGCGCTTGGCCTGCAATTGCTTGCTGAAATCGTTCAACACCTGCCGGGTTTCGTCCTCGGTCATCTTGGGCGGCGCGCCCGTCAGTCCGTCGCGCACGGCGTTGAGAAAGGTAGGTTGATCCAGATCGAAGTTCTGCCGTTTGAGCGTGCCGCCCACGTCCATGCCAAGCGCGTAGCTCAGTTTTTCCTTGTCGGTGGCAGGTACGGCGGAAGCCGGGGTGGGAGCCTGCGCCAGCGCCGAAGTGGCGAGGGAGGTACAGACGGCGAGGAGGCAGATCGGAAGGGTGGCTTTCATATCGTCTTGGATGACTGGCAGCAGCGAGCGGGTTTGGAGGCTGCGACGCGCCGCGAAACGTCGGGGCGGGGCCACACTGAGCCACGCCTGGGGAGTTTGTCAAAAAAAGTTCGGGCGCTAAACGGTTGTTTTCTCGATTGTCGAAGCCAGTGGAATCGACTAGTACGGTTCATGCTGAACGTTCAAACACTCAGGCAAATACAATAAATCATCTCAGCTATGGATCTCTCGATTGTCGGCAGCGGGTACGTCGGACTTGTTAGCGGGGCTTGCTTCGCGGAAGTAGGCCATAACGTCATTTGCGTGGATAACGACCCGCGCAAGGTGGAGTCGTTGCAAGCCGGGCGCATCCCCATTTACGAGCCCGGGCTCGAGGAACTCGTCCTACGCAACGTCGCGGCCGGCCGCCTGCGTTTCACCCACAGCATCGAGGATGGCGTGGACCATTCGGAGGTCGTCTTCATCGCCGTGCCCACGCCGCCGCAGCCGGATGGCAGCGTGGACTTGAGCTACATCGAGCGCGTGGCGCGGGAAATTGCCGCGGTGCTCAAACCCGATGCCTATCGCGTGGTGGTCGACAAGAGCACGGTACCGGTCAAGACCGGGGACAAGGTGGCCGAGACCATCAAACGCTACGGCCGGGCGGGCGCGGTGTTTGACGTCGTCAGTAACCCCGAGTTCTTGCGCGAGGGCTGTGCCGTGGCCGATCTGATGCACCCGGACCGCATCGTCATCGGGTCGAAAAGCGATCGCGCCCTCGCCCTGATGAAGAAGCTCTACGAGCCCTTCATGGCGCCGATCCTGGTGACCGACATCAACAGCGCCGAGTTGATCAAGCACGCCGCCAATTCGTTCCTGGCCTTGAAAATCAGCTACATCAACGCCGTCAGCGCGATCTGCGAAGCCAGTGGCGCCGACGTCGAAAAAGTGGCCGATGGCATCGGCATGGACCGCCGCATCGGGCGCAATTTCCTCAACGCCGGCCTGGGCTACGGCGGCAGTTGTTTCCCGAAGGATCTGGCCGCCTTTATCGCCATCAGCGATCAGTTGGGCGTGCCGTTCGATCTGCTCAAGGAGGTCCAGCGCATCAACACGAGCCAGCGCAATCGCTTCCTCAAAGCCATGCGCGATGCCCTCTGGATTTTGCGGGACAAAAAGATCGCGGTCTGGGGTCTGACCTTCAAGCCGGATACCGACGACATTCGTTGCTCGGTTGCGATCGATATCGTCGCCGAACTGATCAGTGAAGGCGCGCAGGTCACGGTCTACGATCCCAAAGGCATGGAGAACGTGCGCAACTTCAAGCTCATCCCCGGCGCCAAGCACGCGGAATCCGCGCTCGAAGCCGCCCGGGGCGCCGAGGCGCTCATCATCGCCACGGAATGGCACGAGTTCGCCAAAGTGGATTTTGCGCAACTGAAGGAAGTCATGCATTCGGCGATTATCTTCGACGGCCGCAACCTGCTGGACCCGGGGACGATGGAGCACCTCGGCTTCCAGTATCGGAGCATCGGCCGGCCGGCTGCGTCCAAACAGTGAGCCATCAACCCCGAGCTGCCGGATAGAGATCCGGCCTTGGGTCGCGCCTGGTATGGACCGCATGGAGCAGGAGCTGCTTTATCGCCCGAGCGTGGCTGGCATCGTGCAAAACCCGCCCGGGCAGATCCTGATCGGCGAACGGCGTAACCCGGTGGGGTGTTGGCAATTCCCGCAGGGAGGCGTCGAAGCCGGCGAGACCCGGGAGGCGGCCCTGACGCGGGAGCTGCGCGAGGAACTGGGGCTGGAGGCCGCGGATTATACGGTCCGCGAGAGCCGCGGTTTGTATCGTTATCTGTTCCCGCCGGGCCGGACCAAGCACGGTTTTCACGGGCAGGAGCAGCAGTATTTCCTGCTTTCTTTGCGGCCGGAGGCGAAGGTCAATTTTGCCACGAAAGTGCCGGAGTTCCGCGCGGTTCGGTGGATCGAGCCGGCCGAGTTCCGGCTCGCTTGGCTGCCGGCGATGAAACACGCGGTGTATCGCCAGGTTTTCCTAGATTTTTTTGGTCTGACGCTTTCTTGAGCGGGTTAAACCCACGAACGAACTGACGTCATCGCCGGCCTGTTGCCATGCTCTCCGCCGTCCAAGTCGATCAGTTGCGTTTGTCGCTCGAGGAAGTCGATCAGTTGCTGGCCGGGCTGGCGGATTTTCAAGCCTTTCCGGACGTGCGGACGCACGAAGATCCGCAGGTGCAAGGCTTCCTGGAGCGGACCCTCCTGGGCGTCCAGGCGGCGCGCCAGCGCACCTCCGAGTTGCTCGCCGGGCTCGCCGCGGATGATGATGACGTGGCCGCGCCGGCGCCGGGCGATTCTGCCACGTCGCTGCCGCGCGAGGCCGGGCCGGAGAGAGTGGGATCCGCCGCGCCGGAGGCAAGCCTGCCGGCGCCGCAAATTGTCCGGCCACCGGCCAATCTCGAGCAGATCTTCATGGCCAACCCGACCGGCTTGCGGGAACTGATCCTGATCGCCGATCACGATGCCGCCGGGCTGGCGGAAATGGAGCAGATGCTGGTGGAGGAGGATTACCGGGTGTTGAGCGTGCGGGACGGGTTTGAAGCCATCTCCATCTACGCGCGGCTCTGGGCGGCTATCGATCTGGTCATCCTGGATTTCGATTTGCCGGGCCTGAGCGGCGACCTGGTCTTCGACGAGTTGCAGGCGATCAATCCGAAGGTGGCGACGGTGGTGAGCAGTGGCTTCACGCACCCGGACAAGCTCAAGCAGATGCTGGCGCAAGGCTTGAGCGGTTTCCTGCCCAAACCCTACGAGCGCGAGCGCTTGATCCGCCAGATCCAGCAGGTCATCGCTCACCGCCCCGGAGTGGGCCGGTAAACTCCAAAACAAGGTAGGGAAGGGTCTCCGACCCGGTCCTGACTGCCTGGAAGGCCTGTCGCGACAACGGGGCCGCTCCGGAGACAAATGGGATGACTTGGAGAGCCGACCCCTACCTTTATTACGAAGGGCACGTGTGAGTCTCACCGCGATCGGCGCGCGCCTGCCGCGTGGAGACCTATGCCGGTTGGAGACGATACGCACGCGTGGCGGTGCCGCTCCAGATCTCCGCCTGCTCCCCGGCACTCAGCGGCGCGACCATCTCCGCCACGACATCCACACATTGTTGGTACGTGGTGGCACTCAGGCAGGGCGGCCAATCGGAGGAAAACATCAAGCGCGCAGGACCGAAATGCTCCAGTGCCGCGTCGAAATAGGGCCGCAGATCACGCGGCTGCCAGGTTTTCCAATCGGCTTCCATCGGCAGACCGGAAAGTTTCGCCGCCAGGACGTTCGGTCTTTCGGCCAGTGCACGGAAAGGCCCCAGCCAGGAGGCCGGCGCCGCGGCCCGGACATTCGGTTTGCCAAGATGGTCCAGCACGAAGCCGAGGTTCGGATGCTGGTCCACCAGAGCGATCGTGAGTTCCAGTTGCGGTTCGTTGACCAACAGATCATAAACCAGGCCGCGGGCCGCCAGCGCTTCCAGGCCGGCATGCAGCGCCGGGTTCTCGAAAAACTCTGCCGGCGGTGTGCCCTGCATGATGATGCGGGCGCCGCACAGCTTCGGTTCCTGCGCCACGGCGGCGTCCAACAAGTCGGCCGCGTCCGGCGCGGTGAGCGGGAACCAACCCACCACGCCACGGATCCAGTCGTGCCGGCGAGCCAGGGAGAACATCATGGCGTTCTCTGCCGGCTTCTGGAGACATTGGATCAAGACCGACCCGCTCACGCCCGCGGCCGCCATCTCGCGGGCAAACTCCTCCGGCGTAAAATCCCGGGCCAGTTGCGGCAGAGAGTCGTCAATCCAGGTAAAATCCGCCGGCTCATACTTCCAGAAGTGTTGATGGGCATCGATTTTCATGGGCAAGGGGCAGGCGATTTCAACGCACGGGGGCGGCCGGGAGTTGCAGAAAGTGGTAGCGATACATTTGGACGGCGATCTCGCGCATCTCGCCCGCGTCGATGGACAGCAGCGGGTCGGTGGCCTTGCCCACGAACAGGGGCGTGTCTCGCTTGATCCGCCAGAGCACGTCCGCCGCGCTGAGCTGGTAGGAAGCCACCTCTTTGCTCCCGGCGACGATCTTGGCGCTCTCTTCCGGATGCTCGATCAGGTAACGCAATGACCGGTCCAAGGCGTAGACGTAGCGGCGCAGCAACTCCTTCTCCGCGGCGTAGAACGCTGGCGTGACGGTGGAGATGTCGCCGTAGTCCGCGTAGCCGTAGTCGGCAAAGGAGAGTGCTTCCCAGTTCAGGTAGCCGTTGCGTTCCAGGAGCCGCGGCTGGTTGTCCGTCCAGCCCTGGTAGAAGTCCATGGCGCCGGCCATCAAGGCGTCGGGTCCGGCGCCGGCGTTGACGATTTTCACGTCTGCGAGCGTGAGGCCCATCTGCCCGAGCACATAGCCGATGTAGTAGGTGCCACCGGGCTGCACGCCGAATTTTTTGCCGCGCACATCCCGGGGGCCGACTTTCTTGGTCGAGCGCTGATCGTGCGGCACGGTTTTGTCCAAGGCCAGCCAGCACAAAGGAGACGTCTTGAGGTTGGCGCCGATCATCATCAACCCGGAGCCGGTCGGGCTGGTGATCATCTGGAACATCGGCTCCGCAAAACCGGAGTAAACATCCACGTGCCCGGCGTATAGCGTGGTGAGATTGTCTCGCCCGGGGCCGCCTTCCACGATTTCCAGGTCGATGCCTTCATCGGAGAAAAACCCCTTTTCCCGGCCGAGCAGCCAGGGCGCGACCTGATCGTTCGCGATCCAATTCAGGCCCAGACGCAACTTCCGCCGGGGACGGAGCGGCGTAGGCGCCGGCGCGCCCGGCGCAGGGATGAACTCGTTGGTAAAATAATGGGCGAGATCAAAGCGCGCGTTTACCGCGGCTTCCGCCTCCGCCTGGGAACACGGCGATGAACCGGCAACCGGCAATTTCGACGGGCTGCAACTCGTCAGCCCACTGAGAGCCAAACCGGCCAGCCAGGCCGCGCCGGCCAACCGCCACCACGCGCGGCGGGTCATTGGGTTACACCCGGGCGTCTTGGCTCCAGCTGCACCCAGAGTTCATCGTCCAGCCGGCCGCCGCCGTAACCCACTTTGACGCCGAAATCCTGCTTTTCGCGAAAGATCACATCATAGTCCCGCACCATCCGGGCCAAGGCGACCGGGCTTTGCATCATGCTGTGGTTGCGGCCCAGGCAGATGTGCGTGCCGCCGCCGAAGGCGCCGTTGGTCTTGGGGGCGAAGTTGCCGTTCTCCACGAAGCGCGCCGGGTCGAATCGGAACGGCTCGGGATAAAACTCCTCGAGGAAGTGCGTCATCGTGTTGGGGTACATCAGCTCGGTCCCGCCCGGAATGCGGTACCCGCCGAACTCGAACGCTTCGACCGGGTACTTGGTCAGGGTGAACACGCCGGGCCGCACGCGCTGAGTTTCGAGGATGGTCGCTTTCAGGCGCGGCATTTTGGCCAGCGCCATCATGTCCTCGCCGTCCCAGGCGTCGACCTCCTCGCGCAAGGCGGCCAGCCACTCCGGGGTGTGATAGGTGAAGATCAAGGCCCAGTTGATGAGGTTCGAGGTGTTGTCCGTGCCCGCGAGCAGGATGAGGTAGAGATCGTTGATCAGGCTGTCGCGGTCGGGCGACTCGCCCTCGAGCTTGCTGCGGGCCTGGAGCGTGCGTCCGAAATTATCGTCGTGCAGGCCGGGGTTGGCGAGGCGCTCATCGACGATGCGCCCGAGCACGCCGAAAGCCTTCGCTTTGAGTTCCCGGTAGTGTTCCTGGGCGATGTAGTCCGCGCGGTTTTCATCGAGGAAAAGTCCGCGCAGCATCAGAAACTCCCACCTGGCCAGGCCAGGAATGAGTTCCTCGGGGATCTCCGCCTGCGCCACGGTCTTGCTGTTGATCTTGGTGATGAGTTCGCCCCAGAACCGGATGAGTTCGACCGGTCCGCGCGCGGCAGCCGTCGCGAGATCCTGCCGGAACCACCGGTTGAAGTCCGGCAGGTAGCGCATGGCCGGGATCTGATCGAACGCCGGCTTCAAGACGGCGCGTTTTTGGCGGTGATGCTCGCCGTCGAGCGCCGTGACATGGTCCGAGCCCATCTCATCGAGAAAAGGCGCGTTGGCGTGGGCGTAGCTCCAAAGCTTGCCGTTGCGCCAGATGAAGTCGTTGGCTTCCACGCCCGCCAGGACCACCCAGAGCCGATTCCGGAACCACGTGCGGTACACCGCTCCCAGCTGGCGGTAGGCTCGCAGATGGAAGCTCATCGGGTCGTTTTGAAACGATCGGTCGGATTCCTCATTGCTGGCGCCGTCGCGGTAAATGGGAATGTCCTCAACGGTTTTGGTTTCGGCGATGGTTATCATGGATGGTTCTCTTTTTGCTGCCCTGGCGGGTCCGGCCGCCTTACTCTGCGCGCTTCATCGGAGTGTCTTGTCACCTGCCGTGAAACCGGCCCGCGACCGTCCGGGTCGGACCCAGGCATGCGAGACGAGGCCACGCGCACCCAGCCCAGACCGTTTCTGCCCTCGCCCCGCTCCGGCTGCTACCCGGTTTTACCCTCTAATAAGCAAGCGGGAGCGCTACTTATCCCGACTCGCCGGCCGACAGGCAAGAAATGTTTGCCGGGAAGTCCGACCCTCTGCGGGGAAGCCGCCTGCCGTGCGCTAAGAAACGGCTGCTCAGCGGCCCGGCTGGTCCGCGCCTTGCTAGTTAAAGGCTCGGTCGGACTTGTTGTGAATACTCCCCCTACTTCCATGCTTCGGTCCGTGATCGGGAAGTCAAAAATCCTCATTGTCGACGATGAACAGGCGAATGTCCGGCTGCTTGAACGCATCCTGGAATTGATGGGCGCCACCCGCATCGAGAGCACGACGGATTCCCGCGAAGCCATGGCGCGCTTTCTGGAGTTTCGCCCCGACCTGGTCCTGCTGGACCTGCACATGCCCAATGTGACCGGGTTCGAGATCATGGAGCAGATCAAGGCGCTTTCTGTCGGTGAACATCAGACGCCAGTGCTCGTTCTCACGGCCGATATCACCGCCAAAACCAAGCATCGCGCCCTCGCGGCGGGCGCGAAGGATTTTCTGACCAAGCCGCTGGATCAATCGGAAGTTCTCCTGCGCATTCGCAATCTGCTCGAACACCGCTTTTTGCATATCCAACTGCAAAACCAGAATATCCTGCTCGAAGAACAGGTCCACGAACGCACCGCTCAACTCGAGGATACGCTCGACCGCCTGCGCCTCGCGCAGCACGCCGCGCTCAAGCAGGAGCGCTTGAGCGCCTTCGGCACCATGGCCGCCGGCATCGCGCACGATTTCAATAATTCGCTGACCCTGATCCTCGGCTACAGCGACCTCATGCTTTCCGGTGTCAAAGGCACCCCGGACGCGGCGCAGGCCGATTACATTCGCGCCATCACGACGGCGGCGACGGACGCGGCCCAGGTGGTCCGTCGCCTGCGCGAGTTCCATCGGCCGGACGATGGGACCGAGACCCGCGTGGTGCTCCAGCTCAACCAGATCGTCGAGCAGGCCGTGAACTTGACCCGTCCCAAGTGGAAGGACGAAGCGAACAGCCGGGGCGTGGAGATTTCCGTCGACACGCACGTGGGTGCGCTGCGGCCCATCAGCGGCGATCCCGCCGAAGTGCGCGAGATGCTGACCAACCTGATCTTTAACGCCGTCGACGCCATGCCCTCCGGCGGCACCATCACCGTGAAAACGGATATGGAGGACGGTGCAGTCTCGCTCCGGGTGCAGGATTCCGGCTCCGGCATGGACGAAGAAACCCGCCGCCGTTGTTTGGAGCCGTTCTTTACCACCAAAGGCGAAAAAGGCACCGGCTTGGGCCTGGCCGCGGTCTACGGCATCGTCGAACGCCATCACGGCAAGATTGAAGTCGAGAGCGAACTCGGGTGCGGTACAACGTTTTGCATTTGCCTTCCCGCGGTCGAAGGCGATGTGACGAGCGAGGGCAAAAACGCCGAAGACGTGGCGGCGGAGAGAGGACGCATCCTCCGGATTTTGGTGGTCGACGATCAGCCGATCATTTGCGAAGTCATCCAGGAGCAACTCCGCTCCGATGGCCACCACGTCGACGCGGCCGGTAACGGCGAAGAAGCGCTCCAGCTGATGCGCGAGAGCAGCTACGATCTGCTCGTGACCGATCAGGCGATGCCCGGCATGAGCGGCGAGGAATTGGCGCCCGCGGTCAAGGAGGTCAGCCCCAAAACAGCGGTGATTTTGCTGACGGGTTTCGGCGGTTCGGCAACGACGACCGATCTCACCCCCGGCATCGACATGATGCTCGGCAAGCCGGCGACGCTGACGGAGTTACGCCGGGCGATCATGCAGGTGACCGCCTAGAAAAAAAGGTCGGGATGGCTCTCCGAGCCGGTCCCTGATTGTCTGGCGAGCGCGCCGGGTCAACGGAGCGCGCCAAATACGTTCAGACGACCGGCGCGGAGAGCCTTCCTTGATTTCGAGCGCCGTTTCCGGCAGGCGAAGCGCCCGCCCTACAATCGGAAGGCCTCGGGAGGCGAACGCGTGGCTTGGAACAGCCCGATGACAGGCGCGTCTGCCAGACAGCAAGGGACCGGGTCGGAGACCCATCCCGACCCTTTTTTTTAGGGGGTGGGGAACGGGTTGCGCTCTTTGAATTGTGCCTGATGCCAGTACGGGTACGTCTTCGGGACGGCGCTGGCGGCGTCGAGCTTGGCGACCTGTTCCGGGGTCAGGTCCCAACCCCCGGCATCCAGGTTTTGCCGGAGCTGGGTTTCATCGCGGGCGCCGATAATCACGTTGGCCACCGTCGGACGTTGCAACAGCCAATTGAGCGCGATCTGGGGCACGCTCTTGCCGGTCTCCTCCGCCACGGCGTCGAGTGCGTCGACTACCTTATACAGATATTCGTCGGACACCTGCGGGCCGGGTTCAGCCGCTTTGTGCAGACGGCTCGACTCCGGGAGGGGCTGGCCACGCCGGATTTTGCCCGTAAGCCGGCCCCAACCCAGGGGACTCCAAACCATCGCGCTGACTTTTTGATCGAGGCCCAGCGGCATCAACTCCCACTCGTACTCGCGGCCGATCAGCGAATAATACGCCTGATGGGTGACGTATGGCGCCAGGTTGAATTTCGCCGAGATCGCCAGCGACTTCATCAAGTGCCAACCGGAGAAATTGGAACAGCCGATGTACCGGACTTTGCCCGCCCGGACGAGATCATCGAGCGCGTTGAGCGTTTCCTCGATTGGCGTGACGGCGTCGAACGCGTGCATCTGGAAGATGTCGATGTAATCCGTGCCAAGCCGGCGCAAGGCCGCCTCGCAGGCCTTGATGATGTGGAAGCGCGAAGAGCCAACCTCGTTTTCACCGGGAGAGGAGCGGAACGTCGTTTTCGTGGAGATGAGCACTTGATCCCGGCGGCCCTTGATGGCTGCGCCCAGGATTTCTTCCGCCCGGCCGGCGGAGTACACGTCCGCCGAGTCGAAGAAATTCAACCCGCCCTCCAGGCAAATATCCACCAAGCGCGTGGCCTCCTCGACGTCCGTCTTGCCCCAGGCGCCAAAGAACTCGCCGACTCCGCCGAAGGTGCCAGTGCCAAAGCTTAAAACGGGGACCTTCAACCCCGACGCGCCCAGTTGTCGAAATTCCATGCTCCAGAATCGTGCCGGGCGGCAGGCTGGCTGGGTACGTCCTCGCGCGAAGAGCCATTGCCCATCCGCCATTCCCCGTTAGTTTCACGTTTTCCGCATGACTCCCGCGCCTTCCCAGCTCGTCATCGCCGGACGCGAATTTTCTTCTCGCCTGCTCGTCGGCACGGGCAAGTTTTCGTCGAACGAGGCCATGCGCGACGCCTTGGCAGCCAGCGGGACGGGCCTGGTCACGGTCGCGCTGCGCCGGGCCGATCTCTCCGGCAAGCGCGATCCCTTTGCCAACATCCTCGAGTTCATCGATCCCGCCCGCTTCCTCCTTTTGCCCAACACCAGCGGCGCCATGAACGCGGCGGAAGCCGTCCGGCTGGCGCGGCTGGCGGTCGCTGCGGGTTTGCCGAACTGGGTCAAACTCGAGATTCATCCCGATCCCCGCTACCTGCTGCCGGATGGCGTCGAGACGCTGCTCGCCGCCGAACAGTTGGTCAAGGAAGGGTTCGTGGTGCTGCCGTACATCAACGCCGATCCCGTGCTGGCGAAGCGCTTGCAGGATGTGGGCACGGCCACGGTGATGCCGCTGGGCTCGCCGATCGGCAGCAATCGCGGCCTCGAAACCCGGGCGCAGCTCGAGATCATCATCGAGCAGGCGACGGTGCCGGTGGTCGTCGACGCGGGCCTGGGCCGGCCGAGTCAGGCGGCGGAGGCGCTGGAAATGGGCGCGGACGCCGTGCTGGTGAATACGGCCATTGCCGTCGCGCACGATCCCGTGCGCATGGCGCGTGCGTTTCGGCTGGCGGTCGACGCCGGGCGCGAAGCGTTTGAAGTCGGGCTCGAAGCGCCGCGGCGGGAAGCCAGCGCCACCAGCCCGCTGACCGCTTTTCTGCAAGGCCGCTGATCCCACCCTGACGTGCCGCTCCTCGAAGTCAAAGACCTCAGCATCACGTTCCCCGCGCGGAGGCAATCCATGCGCGCGGTCGACGGCGTCAGTTTTGCGGTGGAGGAGGGGACGACCACCGGGCTGGTAGGGGAGAGCGGGAGCGGCAAGACGACCATCGGCCGCGCCTTGCTCAAGCTGATACCCGGCACGGCCACGACGACGGGGCAGGTGATCTTCGCCGGGCGCGAGACGTTGGCGTTGTCCGAGCGCGAGTTCCGCCCGCTGCGCCGGCAGATCCAGATGATTTTCCAGGATCCGTTCAACTCGCTCGACCCGCGCCAACGCGTCGCTTCGATTATCGCCGAGCCTTTGGAAATCCACTGCCGCGAGCTTTCGAAAAGGGATCGGACCGTGCGCGTGGCCGAGCTGCTGACGCAAGTGGGGCTGCCGGTCGAGGCGATGAACCGTTATCCACATGAGTTCAGCGGCGGGCAGCGCCAGCGGATCGGCATCGCGCGCGCCCTGGCGGCGCAGCCGCGCTTCATCGTCTGCGATGAACCGGTCAGCGCGCTCGATGTGAGCGTGCAGGCGCAAATCGTCAACCTGCTGCAGGATCTACAGGAGCAACTCGGGCTAACCTACCTTTTCATCGCGCACGATTTGGCGGTAGTCGAGCACATCAGCGATCAGGTGCTGGTGTTGCACGAGGGGCGGATGGTCGAAGCCGCCAGCGCCGAGGCCATCTACCAAAATCCGCAAAGCGAATACACCAGGAGCCTGCTCGCCGCGGCGGCCGCTTGATGTTTTTCCCAGGTTAGGGATGGGTCTCCGGCCCCGGACCCCAACCTAGGGGCC
>CAXUFU010000012.1:13707-15451 GCA_964250275.1 uncultured Chthoniobacterales bacterium
ATGTACAGGCACCCCTGCCAGACAGTCAGGGACCGGGTCCGGAGACCCATCCCTACCTCGCTTTTCAAACCGCCGAAAACAGCTTAGTCTTGCCCCCGGATATTCGTCCTTCGTGAATCCTTACTTCCGCAAGCTCTTCCGCTTTAATTGGGTGCTGCTGGCACTCATGATTTCGCTCTGCATTTTTAGCGTGGTGGCGATCTATTGCGCGACCTTCATGCGCGATCCGCATTCCTACCTGGCGCAATCCGCGCGCAAACAGGCGGTCTGGATCGTGGCCAGCATGGCGCTGTTTTTAGCGGTGAGCATGACGGATTACCATTGGGTGAAGTGGGGCGCGTTGCCGGTCTACATCTGCGGTGTCGGGCTGCTGGTGCTCTGTAAATTCATCGGCAAAACCCATTACGGCGCCAAAAGCTGGATCGAGTTCAAGGGCTTCAGCCTGCAGCCTTCCCAGTTAGCTATCCTCGGGGGCATCATGATCATCGCGTTGCTCTTGAGCGAGTACCGGCGCATGCATCCGCTGCTCAAGCTGCTGCTCTGCGGCTTGATCGCGGGTCCGCCGCTGCTCCTGGTGGCGCTGCAGCCGCAGTTGGGCGGGGTCATTGTCTGGATCCCGGTGATGCTCGCGATGTTGTTCGTCGGCGGCATGCCCATCCGTTACCTCTTGGCCATCATTCTGATCGGCACCGCCGTGGTCGGGCCCGGCATGCATTTCCTCAAGCCCTACCAGTACTCCCGGCTGACGACCTTCCTCGACCCGGAAGCAGACCCGCTCGGCGCCGGCTGGACCATCACGCAATCGCTGACGGCCATCGGCTCCGGCGGGTTCCACGGCAAAGGGTTCAAGGCGCACGATACGTTGGTCGAGCAAGGCTTGTTGCCGCCGACCATCGCGCACACGGATTTCATTTTCGCGGTGATCGGCGAGGCGTTCGGCTTTGTCGGGGGGTCGATTTTGTTGGGCACTTTTGCCCTGTTGTTGATGACGGGCTTGTTCGTTTCCTACCAGGCGAAGGACCAGCTCGGGCTGCTCTTGTCGGTGGGCGTGACGGCCCTGCTTTTCACGCATGTTTTCATGAACTCGAGCATGACCATCTCCCTGACGCCCGTGGCCGGCTTGCCGATGCCGATCATCAGCTACGGCGGGACGTTCGTCATGATCATCATGTTCGCGCTCGGCCTGGTACAAAGCGTGTGGATCCACCGGAAGAACCCGGGCCGCGCGCCCCGGTAGTTCCATCCGCTGTAGCGGCGGTCTATGACCATCGAAAAGCGCTGTGAGTGGATGTGCGTCACGGGGTAAGAGAGGGCGGATTGAAAACAGGTGTAGCCGCCGTTTAGCGGCATCCAAACAAAGGTAGACCCCCACGGCAGGGGTCGCGAAAAGCAGCCGATGAACGAAAAGACGAGCGTTGTGGATTCCGAGGAGGGCGGGTGTCTCGGCCTGGCACATCGGTGCGATCGGCGGAAAGCCTTCCAGACAGGCAGCGAAGCTGCCGTTCGTAAACAAGGGGTGGGCTTTGTCGCCCTCGCCCGACGACCTGTCGCCAAGCCTCCAGTCCGAGCCATCCCATTTGTTTGCTGGAGGCGCCGTGTTCGCGGCAGGCTCTCCAGACAGTTTGGGACCGCCCGGAGAGCCCGCCTCTACCTTGTTTTTGGATGCCGCTCCGCGTAGACCGCCGCTCGAGCAGATTAGAAAATGTCGTAGCCGGTAAGTTCCGGTTGTAGGGGGGGGGGGGGG
>CAXUFU010000013.1:0-15360 GCA_964250275.1 uncultured Chthoniobacterales bacterium
GCGCGCTGGCAAGCCTGCGCGCCGCGAGCGCAGCCGACGTAACCGCGACGCTGGAACCCGCCCAGGTGGCCGTCGGCGAGCCGGCACAGCTCACCGTCACGGTCACCGGTTCGACTTCCGCCGAGCCGACTATCCCTAATATCGCCGGCCTGGACGTCGCGCACATCGGCCAATCGCCCCAAATTCAGGTCGTCAATGGCTCCATGACGGCGAGCAGCGTGCAGACCTATGAAGTGACTCCGGAACACGCCGGCACGTTCACGATTCCGGCCATCAAGGCGGGCAGCAGCGAGTCCCGGCCATTGACCTTGCACGTCACCGGCAATGGCGGCGGCAACCCGCAAAGCTCCGGCGGGAGCACGGTGCTGCCGGCGCCGCCGAACGCTTCGCCGCCTTCGCCGGATAACGCGGGGCCACCGGATGCGCGGTACGGCTTTGTCCAGTTCGCGGTGCCGAAAAAGGAGTGTTACGTGGGCGAGTTGGTCCCGGTGGACATCAACGTGCTGATCCCGGCCGGGGTGCGCGTGGCGGGCCTCAACGGATTGCCGGCCTTGGGCGGGGAGGGGTTCGCCTTGAACCAGCTCAGCGACAAACCGGAACAAAACGAGCGAGTCTTCGACGGCAGGGAATACACGGTCTTGACCTGGCATTCCGCGGTGACGGCCGTCAAGCCGGGCGATTTCTCGCTCAGCATGCACATCCCGATTTCGGTCATCGTGCGCGAGCAAGCGCAACCACGGCGCCGAGCCGGCAACGATCCTTTCGACCAATTTTTCAACGATCCCTTCTTTGACGATCCGTTTGCCGCGCGGGCCCGGAAGAAAGAGGTCACTCTGGGCAGCGAGACGGCCGACCTGACCGTGTTGCCGCTGCCGGCCGCGAACCGGCCGGCGGATTTCTCCGGCGCGGTCGGGCACTTCGATCTGCGCGCCAGCGCCTCCCCCACGAACGTGACAGCGGGTGATCCGATCACCCTGCGCCTGGAACTCAGCGGGTCCGGCGATTTCGACCGCGTCAACTCTGGGGTGCTGCCAAACGGCAACGGTTGGAAGACCTATACGCCCAAGGGTAGCTTCCAGGCGGACGATAGCGCCGGCTATCAGGGCACGAAGACCTTCGAGCAGTTGGTGATTCCGGAGGATCCGACTGAGCGCGAAATCCCGGCCTTGCGCTTCAGCTTTTTCGATCCCAAGACCCGGCAGTATGAGACCCGCACGACCGCGCCGATCCCGGTGACGGTCAAAGCGCCGCCAGTAAGCTTGACCGCGTCCATGCCGGCTCCCGCCGCGAACAACGGGCTGCCCGCCGCCGCGGCGCCGGCCCTGGTGCCTAACAAGGTCGAGCCCGGCCACTTTGTGGCCACGCTCACGCCGGTTTTTCTGAGTCCCTGGTTCGTGGCGGGTCAAGCGCTGCCGCTCGGTGCGCTGGCCGGTGGGTTGCTGCTGCTGCGCCGCCGCCGCCGGTATGCGTCCGACCCGCGTCTTGGCCGGGCGAATGCCGCGGAGCGCGCCATCCAGGCACAACTCGAGCGGATGGATCAGGCCATGCGCCAACACGCCAGCGCGGACTTCTTCGCTTCGGCCCGGAGCGCCTTGCAGCAACGCCTGGGCGAGCGTTGGAACGTGCGCCCGGAGACGATCACCCTGGCGGAAATCAAGGCGCGCTTGAACGGGGCGGGCGAGGGGATCCGCCCGATCTTCGAGATGGCAGACCAGGTCAGCTATTCCGGCCACACCCTGGGCGAGGCCGATTACCGCCAGTGGAAAGACCTCGTGGTCGCGCAACTCAAAGCATTGGAGAAACAGGCATGAAAAAACAGTGCAACATCAGTTTCCTGATCCTTGGGCTTGCCGTCGCCTTGTTGGCGGCCAGCGCCACCGGGCGCGCCGACGCATTCGAAGACGCCAACCGCGCGTTTGCCGCCGGGCAGTTCGCCGCCAGCGCGCGCGGGTATGAGAGCGTGCTCAAGCGCGACGGCTATTCCGCGGCGGTCTTGTTCAACCTGGGCAATGCCGACCTGCGGATGGGCCAAACTGGCGATGCGATCCTGAACTTCGAGCGGGCGAAATGGTTGGCGCCGCACGATCCGGATATCAACGCGAACTTGCGTTTTGCGCGCCAGCAAGCCGGGCTGGCGACGTCGCCGGCGTCCTGGAGCGAAGCTCTGGCGGGCCTTTTCAGCCCGAACGATTGGGCCTGGCTCGCCACGGGGTCGCTGGTGGTGCTTTGCGCCGGTATTTTGCTCAGGCAATCCCAGGCGAAATATCGCGGTGGGCTTTACCTGCTCAATGCGGCCAGCGCGATCGTTTTATTTGTGGCGGCGGCGGCGGTGGCGGTGCGTTATCAGCAGTTGGATCGCGCGATCCTGCCGGCAAAAGTCAATGACGGTCTCATCTCGCCCTTCACCGGCGCGAAAACCATGGCTGTGTTCCCCGCCGGCCAAACGGTGGTGGTGGAAAGGTCGCATGGCGGCTTCCGTTTCGTCCGCGATCAGGCCGGGCACAGCGGCTGGGTCAACAGTGGGCAAGTAGCGTTGGTGGTGCCGGGGTCCTGGTAGAACTGCTGCCGGGGGCGGTTAACGCACAGTCGGGGACCGGCTCGGGGTAGCCATCCCTACTTTGGGTAGGATAAGCGTGATCAGCCGTGCGACGAAAATTTTCTTTCGCACTTGCCTCGACCTAGGCGCGAGGTAAGTGTAACCCTGTTCCGGGGCTGATAGAAAGTATTGTGAGGGAACGCCCGTGGCTGAATAGACCGATATGCCGAAAAGCAATCAACCGAAGAAGCCCGCAGGTAAGAAAACGCTGGGGCTCGGCCAAAAGCTAGCGGAGTTGCGCCGCGACGCAGGGCTGACGCAAGAGGCCGCGGCGGCCCTGGTGCCGGTGTCGTTGCCGGCGCTGATCAAGATTGAAAACGGCCAGCGTCTGCCCAGCGATAGCGCGTTGGCGCGGATTGCCGCCGCGTTGACTAAAGCCGGCGGCGGCAAGGCCACCGAGCGCAAAAGCTTGGAGCTCGAACTGTTGACCCGTAAGTACGCCGAACATCGCACCAGCGACTTCTTGCGCCGGCTGGCGCGTGAGCGTCTCGAAACTCTGGAGTAGCCGGCGGTGACCAATCCTGAAGTCGACGCTTATATTGCCGCGGCCCCGGCCTACGCGCAGCCTATCCTGCAGCGCGTCCGGAGCGCCTTCCAACGTGTTTGCCCGGAGGTGACCGAATCCATCAAGTGGCGCCATCCCTCGTTCGGCTTCCGTGGGAAAATCTTGGCTGGAATCGGGGCCTGGAAGAATCATGTGCGGTTCGGATTTTGGGAGGCCGCGGATTTGCCGGATCCCCACGGCTTTTTCTCCGGCGCGCAGGCGGGCGCCAAGCACCTGCGTGCGGTGGCGGATTTGCCGGATGACGCGGTGCTGGACGCCTGCATCGCCGAAGCCATCCGCCAGCAGGAATCCGGCGCCAAACGGCGCCGGCCGGCGGTCCGGGTTCCCAAGCCCGGGTTGGTGCCGCCGCCGGAATTTATCGAGGCCCTGCGGCAACAGCCGGCAGCGGAAAAAGCGTTCGAAGCGTTGGTGCCCAGCCACCGCCGGGAATATCTCGAGTGGATCCTCGCGGCCAAGCAGGAGACCACCCGCTGGCGGCGGATCCAAACTGCTTTGGGTTGGCTGGCAGAAGGCAAGTCGCTGAACTGGAAGTACGAACGCGAGGGCCGCGCCGCCGCATCCAAAAAAGAGGGAGGGGCGGGCTCTCCGAGCCGTCCCTGACTGCCTGGAAAGCGCGCCGCGTGCGTGGCGCGATTCATTGCTTGGGCGCGATGGCAGACAGCAAGGGATCGGCTCGGAGAGCCATCCCTACCTTTTTTGGGATGAGGCAAGCTCAGGTCTGCTCCGCGCCGGCGCCGGCTAATTGACGGGTCACGGCGTCTTCGCACCGATCGCATAGGTCCGGGTACAGAGTGCTGAGACCAACGGCGGGGCGATGCCGCCAGCAGCGCTGGCATTTTTGGTGGTCCGTCGACCCCAGCGTGGCCGAGGTGTTCGAGCCGGGGGGCGCTTGGACCACGCGTAAGTCGCTCAAGATAAAGAACTCTTCGAGTTCCGGCCCGAGATCCGCCAGCGCAGCGTACAGTTCCGGCTCGGCGACCGAGAGCGTCACGGCCGCCTCGAGCGCGTTGCCGACGATCTTTTCCTGGCGACCCTGTTCGACTGCCTGGGCAATCACCGCGCGCAACCCCAGCAACTGCTCCACCAATGCAGCGGCGCCAGGGTCGCGGTACGCGTCTTCGCGGGCGGGGAAATAATCGACGTGGATGGAGGTGGTCCGGCCAAAAAAGCTCCACGCTTCTTCCGCGGTGAACGGGCAAAGCGGCGCCAGCAGCCGGCAGAGCGCATCGAAGACGTGGTGCATGACCGTCTGGGTGGCCCGGCGGCGGCGGGAATCGGGCGAATCGCAATAGAGCCGGTCCTTGGTGATGTCCACGTACAAGCTGCTCAGGTCGACCGCGCAAAACTGGTTGAGCGTGTGGTAGACGCGATGGAACTCGTAGGCTTCGTAGGCTTCGGAGCAGGTCGCGACCACCTCTTGCACACGGTGCATGATCCAACGATCCACCAGCGTCAGTTGCACGAGCGAGACGCTGTGGGTGGGCGGATCGAAATCGGCCAGGTTACCCAACAGGATGCGCAGGGTATTGCGCAGCCGCCGATAAGTCTCCGAGAGCCGGGCGAACATCTGCTCGCCGAACGGCACCTCATCCGTAAAGTTAACGCTCGCCACCCACAGGCGCACGATGTCCGCCCCGTGCAGATTGACGAAGTGTTCCGCGAGGGTCGGCTTGACGTAGTCCTTGGTCTTCGGCTTGGCGGCCGCCGGCGCCGCGCCCACTTCGACGGCCGGTGTCTCGGGTTGCTTGGACTTGGAGATTTTCTCCCGGGTATCGGCGTCAACTACAAACCCATGCGTGAGGCACGTCTTGTACGGTGAGAAACCGTTGAGCGCGACCGACGTGATGAGCGAAGACTGGAACCAGCCGCGGTGCTGATCGGTGGCTTCGAGGTAAAGATCGGCCGGCAACGGCAGGCCCAGCATTTTTTCGATGACGGCGCGATGGCTCACGCCGGAGTCGATCCAGACATCGATGGTATCGTTGCGATGCGTGGTACCCGCAGGCAAATCCAGCGCTGCGGCGATGGAAGTATCGGCCGGATCGAACCAGATGTTGGTGCCGTGCCGCTCGACCAGGTCGGCAAACTTTTCGATCCAGTCCGCGCGCAGGATGGGCGCACCGGCGGCGTCATAAAAGACGGGCAGCGGCACGCCCCAACTGCGCTGGCGCGAGATGCACCAGTCAGGGCGGGATTCGACCGTGCCGTAGATGCGGTTGCGGCCCCAGGGCGGCAACCATTGCACCTGATCGATGGCCGCCAGGGCCTGCGGGCGCAGTTGATCCATGCGGATGAAAAACTGTTCCACCGCGCGGAAGATGATCGGCACCTTCGAGCGCCAGCAGTGCGGATAGCTGTGGTGGATCACGCCCTCGCCCGCGAGCATGCTGCGCTCCTTGAGCAGCGCGATGATCTCCGGGTTCGCCGCAAAGACGTATTTGCCGATCAACTGCGGCAGGCCGCAGTCCTCCGTGTAGCGGCCGTCGTCGTCGACGGGCGAGAAAACGGAAAGCCCGTACTTGCGGCCGACGATGAAATCATCGTTGCCGTGCCCGGGGGCGATGTGCACGCAGCCGGAGCCGGCTTCCAACGTGACGAAGTCGCCCAGGATCAGCGGCACTTGCCGAGCGAGGAAAGGATGCTGCGCGAGCCAGCCTTCCAGTTCGCCGCCGAGAAAAGCCGTGTCGTCCGGACCGGGCTCCGCCGGGGTATAACCCGTGGCGCGGCAGAAGCTGTCGACGAGGGCGTTGGCGAGCAGGAGGACTTCATTTTCGCCGGTGTGCGGATTGCGCAAAGTCTGGGCGCGATAGCCGAAGCCGGCGTTGACGGCGATGGCCTGGTTGGCGGGGAGCGTCCATGGCGTAGTCGTCCAGATGACAATGCTGGCGCGACCGGCGAGCGGGCCGGTCACGAGCGGGAATTTGACGAAGATGGCGGGTGCGTCTTCGTCCTGATATTCGACCTCGGCTTCGGCCAGGGCGGTGCCGGCGCCCGTGCTCCAGTAAACCGGCTTTTTGCTCTGGTAGACCAGCCCGAGCTCGACCAGGCGGGCGAACGCCCGCAGGATCTCCGCTTCGTAGGCGGGGTCCATGGTCAGGTAGGGCCGTTCCCAGGCGCCGAAGATGCCCATGCGCTTAAACTGGCGGCGTTGGATGTCGATGAATTTGCGGGCCAGCGCCTCGCTGCGTTGGCGGATCTCGAGCGGGTTCAGACCGCGCGTTTCTTTGACGACTTTGAACTCGATCGGCAGCCCGTGGCAATCCCAGCCTGGCAGGAACGGCGCCTGGAAGCCGGCCATCGTGCGCGACTTGATCACGATGTCCTTGAGGATTTTGTTGAGCGCGGTGCCCATGTGGGCGTCGCCGTTGGCGAAAGGCGGCCCATCGTGGAGGAGAAAAATCGGGGCGCCGGCGCGGGCGGCTTGGATCTGGCCGTAGATATCCGTTTCCTCCCAGTAGCGCAGCAACTCCGGCTCCCGCGTGACGAGATTCGCCTTCATGGGGAAGTCGGTCTTCGGCAGATTGAGCGTTTCTTTGTAGCTGGTGCTCATGGGGGGACAACGGGGGCGGATGTTTTTCGTATCACCCTTGGGGCGGTCGGTCAAACCAAGCGAAGGCGCGAAGATCGCGGCGAAACCTTGCTGAGGGCCGACTTATCTAAGTCGCTTGAGGAAGTCGGCCGGAGTAAGCGCTGGCACGGGCGAGCGGACGTAGTCTTCGACGTTACGAGTGACGATATAATCCGCTCTCCAGGCGAGCGCCGCCGCGGACTGGAAAGCATCTTCCACATCGCTCATCGGCAGCGAGAGCGCTCGTTTTGCATCCATTATCGAAACCGGCGCGACGGTGAAAATCTCAAGTACGTCGTTGAGGTAAGGACGTGCTGCACCTTTGAGCACGTAGGCGCAGTTCGGCAGAGAGTGCCAAGCCACCGCCGCCGTTCGGTCCATTTCTGCCCAGTGAAATACCGATTCGCTCGCCTGCAAATAAGGTTCGCGGGCAAGCGCCACATCCAAGAGGACGTCTGTGTCGATCAGCGCTCTCAAGGGCGGATATACTTAGCCTTTAGGGCGTCGTACAGAGGATCGCTGCCCGGTGGCGGCTCACGTAAAGTCGCGCACCCCACCATCCTGTCCACGATGGACGGCTTGTTGCGCTCGATTTCGCGCAGGAGTGAAGCAATCAGCCCGGAAACGGTCGTCTGGCGGGCGCGCGCAGTGCGTTTTGCGAGGCCAAGCGTGTCAGGATCAAGCGTAATCGTGACGCGCTTCTTCATGAGTATGCATCATGGTTCAGCAGTGCATACTCGTCAACCGCGGCCCGTGTCATCCGTGCTCACCCGATCTCGGCCGGGCGCAGCAGGCGCGCGGCGGGCTTGGCCACGATCCGGCCTTCCTTGTAGATCGTCTGGCCACGCAGAATCGTGCGCACCACGCGCCCATACAGTTGCCGTCCAATGTAGGGCGAGTGCTCCGGATACCGGTAAAAGAGCGCTTCCGCCCGGACCACATCTTCTTCGCCCAATTTGACGATGACCACATCCGCGTCCCCACCCAGAGCGATCTCACCCTTGGCCGGATGGAGGCGGAAGCGCCGGGCCACGTTGGTGGAGAGCAGGTCCGCCACTTTCTCGATCGGCAACGGATGCGTGTGGTCGGCGGTGGCGGTGAGCATCAGGGGCAGCGTGGATTGGCAGCCGGCAATGCCACCCCAAGCGCTGAACATATTACCGCGAGTCCCAAACTTCACCTCCGGCGGGGCGGCGCTGTGATCGGAGGAGACGATGTCAATACCGCCGACAGCGAGCTGCTCCCACAGGGCGGCCTGATCGCCGAAGCTGCGCAAGGGCGGCGCGCACTTGGCCAGCGCCTGCAGCCGCTCGAGATCGGCCTCGGTCAAGACCAGATAGTGCGGGCACGTCTCGCAACTGATGTTCAGGCCTTGCGCCTTGGCGTTCGCCACCAGCTCGGCGCCTCGGGCGGTGCTGACGTGCACGATGTGCAACGGGCAATCCGTTTCCCAGGCGAAGAGAATGGCGCGCTGGATGGCTTCGAGCTCGGCGATCACCGGGCGCGAGGCGAGATAATCCCGCGCCGAAAGCCGGCCCTCGGCGACCGCCCGACGGGCGAGCCGGCCGGTGATGGCATCATTCTCCGCGTGCACAGCGACGATCTGGGTCAGGTCAAACGCGCGCCGCATGCCTTCGAGCAGGGTGGCATCGTCGGCCACGGCAAACTCTTCGACTCCGCTGCTGCACATGTAGGCCTTGTACCCGATCACGCCGCAATCGGTCAGTTCCTGCAGATGGTCCAGGCTATCGGGCGTCAGACCGCCCCAGAGGCCGAAATCCAGCAGCGAGTTGGCCTTGCCGAAATTCCATTTGGCCAGGAAACCGCTTTTATCCAGCACGGGTGGCGTGGCGTAGAGCGGCATGTCGAAGAACGAGGTGTAGCCCCCGGCGGCCAGCGCGCGGCTGCCATGTTCAAAGCCCTCCCATTCTGTCCGGCCGGGTTCGTTGAAATGCACGTTGGGATCCACCAGGCCGGGCAAGAGGCAAAAATCGGTCGCATCCAGGTCGGCATCGGTGCTGCCGAAAACGGCGTTGCTCAAGGCGGTGATCTGGCCATCCTTGATACCGAGATCCAGTTTGGCCACGCCGTCCGGGCGTACGACGGAGCCACCGCGGATAATCAGATCGAAGTCACTCATTTAATCGAAAACAGAGGCGGCGAGAGTGCACTAAAGGGCTGGTGGAAAGGGCGGATGTGTCCAGGGTACGGGTGGAATGTTGGGAAGAAACGCGGGCAAATGTAAAACTTTTTCGACGCAGGCCGGCTCGCTTGCGTCTGCCTCCAGAGGCCGCTGCGCGAACGAGCGGTCGCGGGGCTCGAGCGGCTACATCCTCTCGGGAGCGTCGATGCCGAGCAAGCCCAGCCCGCGCCGCAGCACGCGGGCGGTGACCTGGCAAAGCGTCAGGCGCGTCTCCCGTTGGCTCCCCGCCTCCGCTTTCAAGACCGGGCACGCTTCGAAGAAGCCGTGGAAATCGCCCGCCAGCTCGAACAGATAACCCGCCAGCAAATTGGGCCGGAAATCCTCTAGAACCGCCGGGACGATTTCCGCGAACTGCGCCAGTTTCAGCGCTAGCCCGCGTTCGGTCGGTTCCGTGAGCTCGAGCGGCTGCTCGCGGGCGCCAAAAGGCGTCTCCGGGTCCAGCTCGCCGCGCCGGAAAATCGAGCGGATCCGCACATAAGCGTTTTGCAAATACGGCGCGGTGTTGCCCTGGAAGGAGAGCATCTTGTCCCAACTGAAAATGTAATCCGTCAGCCGATGCTGGCTTAGCTCCGCGTACTTTACCGCGCCGAGACCGATCACGCGCGCGATCCCGGCCTTGTCGTCCGCGGAGAGGGCAGCGTTTTTTTCTTCCACCACGGCGCGGGCGCGTTCGATGGCTTCGTCCAGCAGATCGCGCAAGGCAACATTCTCGCCGGAACGCGTGCGCATGATCTTGCGGTCCTGGCCGAGGATCGAGCCAAAAGGGATGTGCGTCAGCGGCACGGTGTAGCCCAGGCGCCGGACGATGGCGTTGAGTTGCTCAAAATGCAGCGCCTGGGGAGCGCCGACAACGTACCAGAGCGCCCGGGCCTGGAACTCGTTGACCCGCTGTTCGTAGGTGGCAAGGTCGGTCGTGGCGTAGTTGAAAGCGCCATCGCGTTTGCGGATAATGGCGGGGCGCTCGGCGAGCTTGGGGTCGTCGGGGAAAAAGACGACGAGCGCGCCTTCGCTGGGTTGCGCGATGCCGGCGTGCTCCAGCCGTTCCACCAGAGGAGCCAGTTGGCCGTTGAAAAAGCTTTCGCCGAACTGGTGGTCGAAAGTGACGTCCAGGCGGGCGTAAATCCGGTCGAGTTCCTGCCGGGAAAGGTCGACGCACTGCTGCCAGATCGCGGTGTTCGCCGGGTCACCGGCTTGCAACTTCACCAGTTCGTCGCGGCATTCCTCGATCGCCTGCGCCGGGGCCGCGGCGTCTGCCGGGCCGGCTGCGCCCGATTGGCATGCCTGATCGGCCAGTTGGTAGATGCGGACCAGTTCCGCCAGGGGATCCAGGCGCAGGGCGGCTTCATCCAGATAATGTTTCCACCCGTAGATGACCTTGCCGAACTGCGTGCCCCAGTCGCCGAGATGGTTGTCGCTCACGACTTCATACCCGATGAACCGCGCCACGCGCGCCAGACAATCGCCGATGATGGTCGAGCGCAGGTGGCCCACGTGCATCGGTTTGGCGATGTTGGGACCGCTGAAATCGATGACGACTCGGCGCGGGTGCTCCAGCCGCGGCACGCCCAGCCGGTCCGGGTCCGCTGCCAGGGCAGCCAGGCGAAGGCTCAGAAACGCGGGTGTTAAGCGGAAGTTGATAAAGCCCGCCCCGGCGATCTCCAGGGGCAGGCTCACGGTGGCCAGTTCCGGGTCCGCCTGAAGCGACGCGACGATCTCCGCCGCGAGCGCGCGCGGGTTTACGCGGCGTTGTTTGGCCAGCACCATGGCGGCGTTGGTCTGGTAATCGCCGAAGCGCGCATCGGCGGCCGGCGTCACGCTCAGCTCGACGGCCGCTGGTGGCGGCTCGGGCAACGTCGCCAAGGCGCGTTTGAGGATGGCTTGCAGTTGGGCCGCGATCGTCATCGTAAATCCAGGGAGGGATGGCTCTCCCGTCCGGTCCCGTTGTGTCTGGCTAACGCCCGGAGGCGAGGGGTCGCGCCCAGAGGACGGCACGTGCCCCAGACAGCAAGGGACCGGCTCGGAGAGCCATCCCTACCCTTATCTAGCGCCGCTGCCGCGGCTTTTAAAGATCGCGAGGATGTCCTCCGCGGTGGTGGCGGTGCCGAGCGATTCGCGCACGCTGCGGTCGTTGAGCAGCTTGGCAATGGCAGCCAGGGTGCGCAGATGCATCTGAAACTGGTCGCGCGGCACCACGAAAAGGACGATGAACTTGACGGGCGCATTATCCAACGAATCAAACTCGATCCCCGTCTGCGAACGCCCGAAAGCTGCCACGACCTCGCGCACCCGGTCACTCGACGCGTGCGGGATGGCGATCCCAAAGCCGATGCCGGTGCTCATCGTCTCCTCGCGCTGCTTGAGCGCGTTCAGCACGACTTCGTGATCCTCCGGGCGCACCTTGCCCACTTTTACCAGGACGTCGACCAATTCCAAAATAGCGCCCCACCGCTCGGTCGCCGTCATCCGGGGGACAATTTGGTCGGCGGTCAGAAGGCTGGACAGATCCATAGTTTCACTCACAGGGGCCGCCGAGGCGGTTTGGCGACCTTAGCGGCTCTGACCCCTTTGACAAGCGTTTCCTGTGCAATTCACGCCGGGAGAACCAGCTACCAAGAAGGCCGGAATGGGTCGTTATCCAGGTACAAATACCAGGGTCCTTCGATGTGCCGCAGCGCCATGATATACGGGCGCTTGGGCAGATGCTGCCCATCCAGATCGTCCGTCACGCCGAAGCGGGGGTCGGGGCCGGCCGCCGCCAGGATTTCTGGCGGATGCGGCAGCCAGGCATAGCCTTTGGTCGAGCCATGGGTGAGCTGGAAGGTATCGAGGGACGTGGCGACCGGGAACCGCAGGCCCGTCGGCGGCACACCGTTGCCAATGAACTTCTCCAGGCCGAGCTCCTGCCGCAGCTTTTCGTACGTGTCGAAGCGCCGGTTCATGATCATGCCGTGATCGGCCACCAGCATCTTTTGCAACTGGTCAAATTGCGGTTGGTGCCGAGCGAACCGGTCCAGCAGCACGCGATCGGAAGGCTGGGCCGAGGCGCAGCCGAGCAGGAGAACGGCCCCGGCCAGGATCGCCAGAGCACTGGCCAAGTGGCGGGCGCTGGAGCGGAGCTTTGGGACCATGCAACGCTGCATCGTTCGCGCCGCGGCTAGTGGCTGTCCGCGCTGGCTGATCGTCGTTGGACCTTGACTGCTCCGCGGTGCCGCTTGGCTTCCAAGATGCGCCGCTTGAGCGCGCGCGGCCGGGGTGACTTCTGGCGCCGGGTCTTCTCGCGGGCGGCAACCCGCTCTTGCCGCTCGCGGCGGCGGGCACTTTCGATGGCAGCCACCAGACGCTCGCGCGCCAGCTCGCGGTTGGCGGATTGCGAACGCGAATCCTGCACGGTCACCGCCAGTCCGCTCGGACGATGCCGCAGGGTGACGGCCGTCGAAACCTTGTTGACGTGCTGCCCCCCAGGTCCGCCGGAGCGGGCGAACGACTCCTCGAAGTCACCGGCCTCCAAGCCGAGCCGCCGCAATTCAGCGTCGAAGGGGAACATGCTCCGGAACAGTGGAGGGCGACGCTACCGACCGAGGCTAATCCACCGCCGCCGGAATGGTTGTCCGGAGCAGGATCGTGCCGGCTTCCCGCGGGTGCACCTCCAGGTCCGGCAGGCAGACGGGCGCCAGGAAAAAATCGCCGGCGGAAAATAGGGCGCCACCGCACTCCACGCTGCCTTCGAGGCACCCGAAAATCGCGCAACGCCCGTAGGCGTCTTCCAGGGCGCGGCGTGGCCGTTCCAGCACCCATCTTTCGACGCGGAAATGCGGGCAATCGACCAGCGTGCCGGAGCCTTCGAGCGGTGGTTGCAACCCGGGCTGGATATCGTTGAAATCGGTCGACTGCAGGGACTCCTCGATGTGCAAGGTCCGCGGATTGCCGTCCATCCCGACGCGGTTCCAATCGAAAACCCGGTAGGTGGTATCGCTATTCTGCTGAATCTCGACGATGAGGCAGCCGGCGCCGATCGCATGGATTCGCCCGCTGGGAATGGCGATCGAGTCGCCGGTCTCGACCGGTAAACGGTGGATCAAATCCGCGGCCCGGCCTTCGTGGAGCGCTTGCTCGAAAGCGGCGCGCTCGACCGGGCCGGTCAACCCGGCGTAGAGATCGGCGCCGGCTTCCGCGTGAGCGAGATACCACATCTCGGTTTTCGGTTCGCCGCCCAGGGCCGCCGCCATGTGCGCGGGCGGATGGACCTGCAAGGAAAGCCGCTCGCGCGCGTCCAGCATCTTGACCAGCAACGGGAAGCGCTCGTCGCCGTCCCAGCCGCCGCCGAAAATCTCGCCACGATGATTGCTCCACAACTCATGGAGCGTCAGGCCGCGCAAAGGGCCGTCGTGCACCACGCTTTGCGCTTCTTCGCGGTCGACGAGTTCCCACGACTCGCCGATGCGCGCGCCGGGCGGCAGTTTCTTGCCGTAAATCTGCTCCAGCCGCCGCCCGCCCCAGACGCGTTCCATGAAAAGCGGCTCGAAAATCAGCGGCTGTTCCAGCACGGGAGTGGCGTCGTGACTCATGATCGGGGAATTGGGTGGGTAGGAAGGCAAAGCATGCGCAAGTTCCTCCCGCCGCGCGAGGTTGTCCAGCCCCGGCGGTGTATCTCCTGGCGGGAGCGCGGGCCAGGCGTTGCTTTGCTTGCATCGGTGACTGTCTAGGATAAAGGGGAGAGGATTTCTCTCGGCCCAACTGCCGCCAACGCTCTCATGAACCCATCCGCAGATCTCAGCGCGATCGGGATCGATTTCGGCGGCACCAGCGTCAAGCTGGGCGTCGTGCGGGGCGTTGGACTGGTCCATCGGCTCGAGAGCCTGCCGACCCTTTCCTACGCGAGTGGCGAGGCGCTGCTGGCCTCGATTCTCCTAGCGGTGGATCTGTTGCGCGCGCGTCATCCGGAAGTTGTGGCGGTCGGCGCCGGGCTGCCGGGGATCGTCGATAGCCGGCACGGTGTCGTGCACCACCTGACCAACGTCCCAGGTTGGGAAGAAGTGCCGTTGCGCGAGATCATCGCGGCGCACACCGGCTTGCCCGCGGTGATCGAGAACGATGCGAACGCCATGACTTACGCGGAATGGAAATACGGCGCCGGCCGCGGGCGCGAGAACGTGGTGTGCGTGACGCTCGGCACCGGCGTCGGCGGCGGGTTGATTCTGGGCGGCCGGCTCTATCGCGGCAGCACTTTGGGAGCAGGGGAAATCGGCAACATGACGATCGATTATCGCGGCGTGCCCGGGCCGTACGGCAACCATGGCGCGCTGGAAAAATACGTTGGCAACCAGCAGATCGCCCGGCGGGCGGCGAGCCGTTACGAAGCGGCCGGCCAGCCGCGCGACCTCGCTGAGTGTACGCCGTTGCTGCTGGCAGAGGCGGCCCTCGGCGGCGACGAAGTGGCGTTGCGGCTGTGGGAAGAAACGGGCGTAATGCTGGGCGCGGCGTTGGCGGATATCGTCTGGCTGCTCAACCCGGATGCCATCGTTTTGGGCGGCGGCGTGGCGAACGCGGGCGAGCTCGTCTTTGCGCCGATCCGCCGGACGTTGCGCGAGCGGACGAGCATCGTTTTCCATCAGCACCTGGAGATTTTGCCCGCCGAGCTGGGCCACGAGGCCGGTTTGATCGGGTGCGGGGCGCTGGCGGTAGACGCGTTGGTGAGTCTTGCCTAGTAAGAGTGGTGTCACAGGACTCCGAGCCCTAAGACACTGGAAACGCCGGCCTCGCCGGCAACGGAGGCCAGGCGTGCCCGGTTACCGGTTGGCGCTTGTGGACATCGTGCCCGCCGGCGGCCATAATTTGCCGTTCATGGATGTCTTGCCCTCCAGCGAGCCCGTTGCCTCAGTGGCTCGGCGCGTGATCGAGGTGGATGAATTGGCCGCCATCAGGGACACGCTCGCGGCGCAAGGCCGCAAGCTGGTCCTGACCAACGGGTGCTTCGACCTGCTGCATGTCGGCCACGTGCGCTACTTGCAGGCTGCCCGCACGCTCGGCGATGCATTGGCGATCGCCTTGAACGCGGATGCGTCCGTGCGAACCCTTAAAGGTCCCGGACGCCCCATCAACGCCGCCGCCGATCGCGCCGAGGTCCTGATGGCGCTGGGCTGTGTGGATTACGTGACCATTTTTGCCGAACCGCGCGCCACGCGCCTCTTGGCGGCGGTGCGACCGCATATCTATGTCAAAGGCGGGGATTACCGGCTGGAAACGCTCGACCCGGAAGAACGCGCCGCGCTGGAAGCGGCTGGCGCGCAGATTCAACTGCTGCCGATGACGCCGGGCAAGTCCACCAGCCGGCTGATCGAGGCCGCGCGGGGTCAGGTCACGCCATGATCATGTCGCCGCCGAGCCGCTTCAAACACAAGCTGGAACCCGCGCAGGAAGAGGAGCTCGCG
>CAXUFU010000014.1:0-5923 GCA_964250275.1 uncultured Chthoniobacterales bacterium
TCCCCGACCCGGTCCGTAGGTCTCGGAAGGTTTGGTGCCGTAGCGGCTGATCAGCGCGTCGACGCGTTGGCCGGGGGTGTTCCCCAGCGCATGGAAGGCGCGCCGGCCAGCGGCGTCGCCGTTTTGCAGCGCGTTGGCCAGAGCGCAGGGGCCGCAGGATCCCGACTGCTCGGTTTGTTCGATCACCTCGGCGGGCTGCGCCGTGCCGGCACCGGTTGGCGCCGCGCGGGCGGACAACGCGCCGGCGCTGCCCAGGCCCGCCCAGGCGAGGAATTTGCGCCGGGAGAGCGGCGTCAGGGGCACATGGGGTAGTGTCATTTCGCTCTGAGCAGTGGGAGGTTTCCGTTGCACCTAGTCACCGGGTCCGTCCATGCTTTGGATTCAAGCTTTGAGCATGGCGTGGAGTTTGAGCACGGTCGACCAGTTCCGGGTCGTCACTGCGTTGCCGAAGAGGCGGTCCACGGCCGGGAACAGTTTGCCCGCCAGAGAGCCGTTTGGGCACCACAGATAAGCGGCCAAGGAGCCGAGCGCCAGCACATCCGGCGACCAAGTCTGTTGCAGCAACGGCTTGAACTTTTCGCGGTCTGCCATTTCGTGAACGAACCCGACGAGCAAGAGCGAAGGATTAGTGACCATCTCCGCCAGCGGATTTTCCGCGATGACGGTAGCCCAATGCTCGGCGGTAAACGTCATCACGCGCGCGGTGACCCCCATTTGTGCGGCCATGGCAGCCTGGATTTTTGCCGCCGGGTCGCCTTTTATCTTGGGAGGAACGCTGAACACGATATTGCCGCTGTTGAGCAGGGTGCGGACTTCCGTGTAGCCAAGGCCTGCGACGAGCCGCTGTAGCTCCGCCATGCCGATCCGTTTGGCGCGTCCGACGTTGATTCCACGGATCAGCGCTACCTGTCTTTGCACGGGAGCGAAACTACACGCATGGTCGCGCCAAGATCAAAGGTAGACTCCGCGTCGCCGCGCAGCGGCCTCCAAAATAAGGTAGGGATGGGTCTCGACCCGGTCCCTTGCTGTCTGGCGGACGCGCCAAAAAGAGGGGCTGCAACTGTAAGCTCCGGCTTTCCTGTTAACTGTAGACGCTACACAGTACTCTTGGGCACGGGCAGCGCCCTTAGGCGTTCCGCTTACCTCCGTGAGCGCCGAACTTGAACGGTCCAACCCGATCCACGGTACCGCTTGCCAGACAGTCAGGGACCGGCTCGGAGAGCCATCCCGAGAGCCATCCCTACCTTCGGGGTACTACTGCAAGTGCTCGAGCGCCGGCAGGCTATAGCTCTCTTGCACGTTCTTATCGTTCTCCGCCAGGTGCGTGGCATCGATGAAAATCTCCTTCGGGAAATCTTCGAACTCGATCTTGCTGTAGCCGTCGACCGACTTCGCCAACGCCCCAGTCAAATCGTCCAAACTGTTGATCGGGGTCCCGTTCACATTGGTCACCACCAAATACTTCAACTCCTCGTACCCCACGTTGCTCGCCACCGGCAGCGTCTGGCTGAGAATCACAATGCGCTTGCGGCCTGAAGGCACCAGCGATGATTGATAGCGGTCGAGATAAACCAAACGTTGCGGCGCCTGCTTCTGCCAATCCCCTCCCCACTCCTTGAGGTACTGACGCGAGAGATCCTGAAAGATCAGCCCGTCCGCGACGAGATAGCGCGGCTGCCGATCGATGACATACGGCTCGCTGACGTAATCCTCCGCGGACTTGTGGGCCAACGTCAATTTCAACGTCTGCGGCTGCCCTTGCCGGAAGATTTTCACGCTGAGATCCTGGCCGACGTAAGACCGCGTCGTGATCAGGTAAGACAAAGAGATTTTCCCGTACAGCGGCTCATCGTAGTTGCCGTCCTGATCAACGGCATGCCCATCGACTTCCACGATCACGTCTCCTTCCCGCAAACCCGCTTTGCCGGCCGGGCTATCCTTGGCCACGTCCGTCAGGTAAACTCCGCCGTCGCCCGCCGGCAGCTTGGCGTACTGCCGCAACTGCGGATCGCGCGTCGGCGAATATTCCATGCCGGCATGCGGAAAGCCGTGGTAGCTGCCGCCTTCCGCGTCTTTGAGGAAGTGCGCGATGACCGGCGCCGGCAAAACATCCAACTCTTGCGTGCGCGGATCGTAGCGCATCAGCAGGCCCGCGAGCTTGCCATCCTTAATGACCGGCGCGGTAAAACTCCCCTCCCGATACTGCAAGGGCACGCTCAGCCGATAGAGGAGGAAATCGGTGTTTTCGAGCTGATAATGGCTGACCTCGATCGTCGTGATCGGCCCGGGCGTGGCCACGAGCGCATCGTTGGACTCTAGTTGCAAAATATCCACCCGGTCCCCAACCACCGCGTCAAGCGCGAGATCCAAGGGTTTGAGGCCCGCCAGGAAATTGTCGGAGCTGGGCTCGAGTAACGCCAGGTTGGCCTCATAATCCACGCAGACGACCTTCGCGGCGGTGCGCCGGCCGGTTTCGGCGCGTTCCAACTCGACGAAAGAATGGTTCGCGATGAGCTGGGCGGTGACGAGAACGCGATTGCCGGCCAGCACCGCGCCCAACCCGTGAATGGCCCGCGGGCTCTTCTTCGACCAGGGCCGGAAGAAATCGTACTCCTGATTGGTCGAGTTCACCCTCACCACCGACAGCTCGATTTTCTGCGCCGGCAAAGCGGGCAATTTGGCGGCGGCGGAGCCCGTGGCTGTGGCGGCGATCAGGGGTCCGCTCGCCAAAGTCAGGGCGAACAGGCAAAGCAACTTCTTATTCATTCAACGAAGAGAAAAAGGTGATTACCGGGCGGGCGCAACCGTGGCCGGAACTTTCGCCAGGATGGCGCCCTTGGGACCCTCAGACTCCGCGGCGGCGGCGACGTAGCGCAAAGCGGAGGCCGGCGGCGTGGCCGGAGTGGGCGCGAGATTGGATTCACTGATGACGTTGTAGGCCTCTTTGATCCGCTCGCGGGCGGCGTCGACCTTCGAACGCTCGAGCACGATCGGGCGTCCCTCGCCGATGCACTTGATCACGTAATAATCCGCGGGCTCGGCGAACGCCGCCGCCAGATCGTCAAGAACGCGGATCGGGTGGCCATTGACCTCGCTGATGATCGAGTTCCGGTAGCCTTCGAGGAAGGTATTGATCGGGTCAGGCAGCACCTGGCTGAGGATGATCACCTCCGGATGCTCGATGAAGATGTCCCGGTCGATGAACGAATCATAGAAATAGCGGACTCGCAGGTCGTCGATGCCATAGGCCTCCAGAAAATCGCGCGAGAGCGGCTGGAACAGCAGGCCGCCAAAAAGCACGAAACGCGGGCGCACGTCGTACGCGTTGGCCTGGATCAGATAAGGCCAAGCTGGCTTCAGCTTGACGGTCACGTCCATCTCGTGCTTGTCGCGCAGGATGTGCATCTTGAGTGAGTCGCCCTTGAACTTGCGCTCGACGACCTCAGCCATCTCCACGCGTTCGCCCTCGATCTCAATGAAGCCATCGCTGGCAACCCGCCGGTCGTCGAGAGCCAGGATGACGTCCCCGACTTTCAAGACGCCGTCGCACGAGCCTTCCGGCACGACCTCACCGACCATCACTCCCGTATCCTCGTCCTTGAGGCCCAACGCACGGCGTTCAGCGGGATTCTGTAAACGGAACGGCGTGATGGCCAGGTCCACGTAATTGTCGTAGTGCCCGTCACTGATGTCCGACAGGAAATGCTGGATCACCGGCGTCGCGATCATGTAGCCGACGTTTTGAGCGACATCACCGCTGTAGCCCTGGAACGCCACACCGACGACTTTGCCACCCTGCAAGACGGGGCCGCCACTGTTGCCGGGGTTGATCGCAGCATCGATCTGGCAGGCGAGGTGGCTGTCGACCGCCGAATGCGAGTAAATCTGAAAGTCGATGCGCGAAACCACGCCGCGGGTCACGCTCAGGCGCTCGCCGCCGATGGGGTAGCCGTAGACGGAGACGGTGGATTCCAACTGCGGGATGCCGCCGATCTCCAACGGCTTGAGGCCAGTAAAAAAGCCGGACTCAACGACGTCCAGCACTGCCAGGTCGCAATCGTGCGCCACGAACTTGACCTCCGCGGTGTACTTCCTGGGATCGTTCTCGCGCTCGACGGTGATGTAGCGCGCGTTGCTGATCACGTGGGCGTTCGTCAGAATGCGCGCACCGCCAGGTCCGTTGATAATGAAGCCGGCACCGATGCCGCGAGTGATGGTGCCGGCGTTCCACGGCACCTTGTAGTCAGGATCTTCCGACGTGGTGGTGACCCGCACCACGCTTTTGCGGATATCGCCGATCTGCGCGTGCAGAGAGTCCAGAAGGACCAAGCTGAAGACAGCGAGGAGGAAAACGAAAGCAGACGCGCGCGGTCGGGTCATAGATAAGCGTCGAGCAACACGGGAGCTGGACAATGGCCGATGCTCCCGCTGCTGTAAAATAGTTTATCGGCCGCGCGGATGCGCCGGCCGATGCAGCTTTAAATACTTAGATGGGCACGCTCCATCGTGCTCCTATTTGTCCGAGAAGCCGCCCCCCCGGCAAACACTCAGGGGCACGACGGAGCGTGCCCGTCCAAGTGCTTTGGACCGCGCCCATGGGCTGCATGCGCGGCTCCTATCGAGGAGTTTTACCTCCCCAGCACCTTGAGCACGATGAACACCAGGAGCGCCAAGCCAAAGCCACCGCCGCCGAGCCAAACTAGAAACGCCCAGCCGGCCGCGGCAATCATCGGAGCCATCGCAAGAGTTGTCAGGATCATAGGCTGAAGGTACGCAAAGGAACGACGGAGAGAAACGGAAAAAAGCCGAAAGGTCCGTTTAGAACGTTTTGATGAAGGCCTTTGCCCGCAGGCCTTCGATCCAGCGTTCCTGCAGGCGCTGGCGTTCATCGGAAGTCAGCTTCTTCTCGAGATCCTCGCGCACATCGCTCAGCGGCTTGGTCACCGCGTCTTTGTGCTCGCTGACTTTGAGGATGTAATAGGAGTTACCCTCCGCAACCACCGGGCTGACTTTGTCCACCTTCAAGCCGAAGGCAACGTTGGTCAGCTTCTCGTTGAGCGTCTTGCGGTCGATCATGCCCCAATCGCCGCCGACCTGTTTGCTGGTGTCCTCACTGTACATCTGGGCGAGTTGCTCGAACTTGGCCCCTTTTTCCAGTTTGCCGCGAATCTCTTCCGCCATCTGCCGCTGGGGATCCTGATCTGCCGAGCCCGGTGTGCCCTTGCTGATGGCGATCATCCACAGGTGGACTTGCTCGGGGGTCGTGTACTGGTCCTTGCTGGTGGTGTAGAGGTTGCCGATCTTATCGGGTGAGACGAGGAAATCGCTTTTGACGTTCGAGTAGCGCATCGCCTGGACGATGATTTTATCGCGTTCCGCGTTCTGGAACTTGGTCATCGTATAGCCTTGCGCCTGGAGGGTGCGCACGAACGCCTGCCGATCGCCGCCGAACTCGTCATGGATGATCGTGTTGATGTGGTCGTCGATGAATTGCTGCGGGATTTGAAAGTCCTTTTTCTTGAACTCCTGCAAAATGAGCTGACGATCGATCAAATCCTGCAAGGCGCCTTTGCGCGCTTCCCGCACCTTATCGACCAGTTCCTGCCCGCTGAGACTGGCGCGCAGCGCCCGCTCACGCGGCGCCACCACCTCGCGTACCTGGGAGAACGTGATGACGTCGTCGTTCACCAGCGCCGCGACGCCGTCAACGACATCGCTGGCGGCGCGGGCGCCGCTCGCGCCCAGGCTGAGCGCGAGCAAACCGATGACACTGAGCAGGATTTGAGCAGGGCGGGAGTTGAACGGAGACGTGCTTTTCATGGCGGGAAGCCGGGTAAATGTGTAAGCGTTTTACCAGCCGGCTGCTCATCGTCAAGGGGAAAGGCGAGGATGACTCTCCCCCTTAGGGCGCTCCCCAGCGGCG
>CAXUFU010000014.1:5933-9009 GCA_964250275.1 uncultured Chthoniobacterales bacterium
CCCGTCCAAGTGTTTGGAGTGCCGGAGAGCTAAAGCACGGCTTCGGCCTGGGCGTCTCACGCCCCCTTCAACTCGAGACGAAGTACGCAAATTTCCAACTGCCGCTTTCCAGCCGGATGCCGGCGCGATAACCGCTGTAGTGCGCCTCGTCGGTCGCAAACTCCGGCGGGGCAACCATGTAGCTCTCCTTCGGCGTGAACGCTTCGTTGATCACGTGTTCGAGCTCCGGCCAGATGTTGTTCTGGTCCCAGTACGCGAACACTCCGTCGCCTTCGGCGGGCGGATCCAGTTGATAGCCGAAGTCGTTGGTCATCATGCCCGCGATCGTCGGCAAATCATGCGCTGCGATCGCGTGGCGCAACCGGCTCAGGAACGCTTGGAACGCGACATCCCCATTTTGATCGGGGATGGTCGGGCCAGGCGGTTTTTTCTTGGTGGCGGCGGTGTCGGTATTCTTCGGCTGGTTGGTATCCGTCGTGTTGCAAGCGGCCAACCCTAGCACGCACACGCCTGCCAGTGGCAAAAGGAAGTGCCGGAGCGTCCTCATACCGTGGCGGATCGGTCAATCCGCGATGTCGCCAGTTCTTCCTCTCCGGTCTGCCGGGCTTTGCGGCGTTGCTTGGCGAGCGACGATTTCGAGCCGGGCAGGCGCCGCAGGATGGGATTTACGATCAACACGAAAGCCAGCAAGATGATCAGACGCGATAGGCCGCCGGTCGGGCTAACCCGGCGGATCCGGTGGGCGCGCATGCCGGCAAACAACTGCGCGACCGTCGGCACGCCATCGACGGCGCCTTCGACGCCGATGAACGAGTAATTGCCGCCAAAGAATTGCCGCCGGTGGGAATCGGACGTGGCCAGGAGCGGCTTGCCGTGCGCCGCGGCGAGCCGGGCGGCACGGCGGTTAGGATTGAAGATCGGCAGATGGAAATGGCAAAACTCGATGGCGTCGAAACAATCGATGTGTTCCTCCGCGCGTTCGCCGATCGATCCACCCAAGACGTAATAAGGATGGGGCGCGAAAATGAAGATGGAGTCGCCGCGGGCCGCGCGCAGATCGCGCAAGTCATCGAAAGTATGGATGGCGGCCGCTTCCTCCGGCGTGATGTTGAGCACGATGACGTCCGCCAGTTCGATCCGCAGCTCGGCGGCCGGGATCAACAGCAGGCCGAGCTCGCGCGCCCGGTTGAAGGCGCAGGCGTCATGGAAGACGCGACGGTGCAGGGTAATGGCGAGCGCCTGAAAGCCTTTGGCGTGCGCGAGTTCGATGAGCTCGAGGGCGGTATAATCGACGTCGTCGAAGGGGTCTTCGGCGGTGTGCAGGTGCAAATCCGCCTTGATCCAGGTGAGCGAAGACTCCGCACCGGCGAGGTCCGATAGAGGTGGCACGGGAGGCATGATAAAGGGACGGCGAGAGGCGAGCAACTCGGAAAAGCAGGTGCTGGACCCGGCCGGGTTGCCCAGCCGAGGATTTGGCCGGCAAGAAGACGCGGGGCTGCTCTCCGACGCGGTGCCAACGGGCCAAAGAGTGCTTGCACGGCAGCGGCGCCGTGATAAGGATGAAGCCGCCGACCTGCTCGGGTGGTGAAATGGCAGACACGTACGTTTGAGGGGCGTATGCCGCAAGGCATGGGGGTTCAAGTCCCCCCCCGAGCACTCCTTCAAGTTGCACTGCTTAAGCCGGTGCGGGCGTCCCCCTTACCCTGACTCAGAGCAAACGGGTGCTGCCGGGCTGGGCGCCACTGAGGCGATCTGCAAGCTCTCAGGCCCCGCCGGTTAATCGTCCCAGTGTACCTCTGGAGGAAATTCTTCGCGCCAGCAGGAGCAGCACCCGCCTGGATGCCGCAGGTGAGTTCCGCCATCGGTGACGAGCGCGCAGTCATCATCACGCCCGCCGCCGGTCGCCGAGCGCGCATGGAGATCTACTGCCACGGAGCCGCCGAAGCTCGGGAGCTGGTGCGCAGGTTCGGCGGCCAGGTCCGGGCGTTGGCCGACGAATGCTGGCAGCCAGCGCCCGCCACGGCGCGGGGTCAACCGCTGGCTATGAGCGGCAAGCTGCTCGTGACGGCTTGGCCGGACGAACTGGCCGCCCTGCGCTCAGCCCACCCGGCGAAAGGCGTGCTTTGCATTCCGGCGGCCATGGCGTTTGGCACCGGCGAACATGCCACCACGGCGATGTGCCTGCGCCTGCTGGCGGAGGTCAGCGGCCGTCGCCCGCCCGGGAGGTGGGATTTGCTGGATCTCGGCACCGGCAGCGGCATCCTGGCTTTGGCGGCGAGTTTGCTCGGAGCCGGGCACGCGTTTGGCCTGGACAATGACGCGCAGGCGGTGCGGACGGCGAAGGAAAATGCGCGCCTCAATGGGATGGGTTCGCGCGCCGTGCGGTTCGCGCGGGCCGATTTGTTGCGCTGGCAGCGCCCTGTCGACAGGCAATCGACGGTGGTCACCGCCAATTTATTCAGCGACCTGCTCATCCGGCTGCTGCCGGGCGTGCTCAGACCAGCCTTGGCGCCGGATGGCGACCTGATCCTCTCCGGCGTGTTGGCGGAACAGGCGATCGAGGTGGAAACAGCGGTGCGCCACGCCGGATTGATGCTCCTACAGGTGAAGCGGCGCGGACGCTGGCGCGCGTTTCATTGCCGCCGGCCGTTGGACGAAAACGAAGCGCTGACATGAAGACCGCACGCGACTGGAAGGACTTTTATGCCCGGGAACGGGAGCGGCTTGGCCCGGACGGTTTGAACGCCTGTTTGGCTCGGGCCGAGGCGCTCGGTGACTTCGCCGCCAGGGAGCAAACGGCCCTGGTTTTTCCGCACACGCGGCTTGAAGTCTCCGGCGAGCTGCCGGCCGCGGCGGCCCTGGCGGTTGTCCGGTCGGGCTGCGACACGGTGCTGGCTTTGGGCGTTCTGCATGGCGGGCGGGCGCAGGACGCCGAGCTAGTCCAGCAGGCCCGCACGGGTGACGAACCGGCACGGAGCCGCTGGCGGCGCGTGCACGGCCCGGGAGCGCCGGAGGGTTTGGACGGATGCTGGGAGGAAGAGTTTTCACTCGATAACTTTTGCGTGCTGTTGGAAGC
>CAXUFU010000014.1:9019-15271 GCA_964250275.1 uncultured Chthoniobacterales bacterium
CAAACGTTGCCCGGAAATCATTCGGCGCTATCCGTTCCTGGTGGGAGACAGCCCCGGAGATCTGCCGGGCATCGCTGAATTGGAGCGATGGAGCGCGCGCGGCGCGTTCCTGGTGGCGACGGCTGACCCGATACATTATGGGGTCGGCTATGGCACGCCGGCCGCCGATTGCCTGGCCCCTGATGAAGCCGCCACGCAAGCGTATGCCCGGCAGACCGTCAAGCACAGCTTTGGGTTGCTCGCGGGGCGAGACTATTCCGGCTTCCAGCGCGATGCCGTCGCGGTACGCTCGGACTTTCGCGATGCGGGGCCGGTTCTCGCCCACTTGCTGCCAGGCGCGCGCCTGCAAACACTGATACGGCAGATCCGGCTGGTGGATTATTCCGCGGCGCTTGCGGTGCCGGCCCCGACCTGGGTCGCAGCCACGCTGACGACGTTTGCACCAAATGCAGAAGCCAGGCGGGCTCAAATGACCCGGATCAACAAGAGGCCGACGACAAGCATCACTGCGCAGGTGACGCCATGAATGGAGAACGCTTTGGACCTGGAGCCGTCCGAGCTCAGAATGATCGACATATCACCGAAGGGGATGATGGCGAAGACGAGCAAGGCGCTGCCAAGCGACCGCCGGTCTGCGGTCAGCATCAGGGTCAAAACGCCCAATCCCAATCCGACGTCCCGAATGCCTTTGACGCGTAGCCAGGCGCGAGTGTTTGCATCGAGTGCCGGCGGCTTCAGACCGAAGGACTTTGAGATGCTTTCCGGCGACACCAGGTAATAACAGCCAAGGAAAATGACCCCCAGAGCGATAATGGCAGCCAGGGAGAGTGGTGTGGCATTGTGCAGGAGATGTTGTAGCATTAGTAATTCTAGCACTGCTATATGTACTGTCAATCTTACGGAGAAACTTTCAGCGTCCACCGCGCGGCGCTATAATTTGACGATGACAACGACCCTGGCAGCGAACCGGATTGCGGAACGAAAACGACGGGACAAGGCGGCTCGCCGGACACTCATCATCCGTGCCGCCCGACGGATCGCGGAGCTTGAAGGGTGGTCTAATGTCACCGTCCGGCGGCTATCCGAGGAAATCTCCTACAGCCAGCCGGTCTTGTACGCTCATTTCGAAAACCGGGAAGGGATCCTCGCCGCGGTTGCGATCGAGGGTTTCCAAGAACTGGGCTTGGCCTTGGAGAAGGCACGGAAACGGGTCAGGCATGGTAGTACCGTCGAAGCGGTCGCGTCCGCCTATCTGGATTTCGCCGTGGCTTCGCCCGCACTTTATGAAGTGATGTTTTCGCTCGGGCTGAGCGTGCCGTTCGATGCGGCGGCTACGCCGGCGGAGTTGCGCCGCGCGTTTTCCCAATTTCTCGAGTTGTTTCCGGGGGATAGATCGAGGTCCGATGTGCTCTCGGAATTGTTCTGGGCGAGCCTCCATGGCATCGCCGAGCTGACAAGAACCAAGCGAGTTCCGCCCAGCCGTCGGAAAGAGCGCGTACGGGTGCTCGTCGAGCTTTTCACTCTCCCAACGTGAACGGCAGGAGGTGAAACAAAATGAAGGTAGAGCTGCAGACGAAAAAAAGGCAATGGGGTGCGCGGAGGGAAGTGCCTGGGCCGCCTCCACGTCTTTTGGAAAGTCACCGCACGGGCGGTCATCTGACCTGGCCCGACACATAAGCCGCCGATAGTTCGCCGAGACAGCAAGGAACAGGCTCGGGTGAGCCATCCCTACCACTTTGTTACGACGGCTTCGCCGGATAGATCTCGGCGCCTTCGGCGGCGAACTCACGGGACTTTTCGGCCATGCCGATTGCCAGCGCTTCCTGCTCCTCGAGCCCCTTTTCCGCGGCGTACTTGCGCACGTCCTCGGTGATTTTCATCGAGCAGAAATGCGGGCCGCACATGGAACAAAAATGCGCCGATTTCGCGCCTTCCTGCGGGAGCGTCTCATCGTGGAACTGCCGCGCGGTCTCCGGGTCGAGGCTCAGGTTAAACTGATCTTCCCAACGGAACTCAAAACGCGCTTTGCTCACCGCATTATCCCGATGCTGCGCCCCCGGGTGACCCTTCGCCAGGTCAGCCGCGTGCGCGGCGATCTTGTAGGCGATGACGCCGGCTTTGACGTCTTCCTTGTCCGGCAGCCCCAGGTGTTCCTTGGGCGTCACGTAACACAACATCGCGCAGCCGAACCAGCCGATCATGGCGGCGCCGATCGCGCTCGTGATGTGGTCGTAGCCGGGCGCGATGTCCGTGGTCAACGGGCCCAGCGTGTAAAAGGGCGCTTCATGACACCAGTCGAGCTGCTTTTGCATGTTCTCCTGGATCATGTGCATGGGCACGTGGCCGGGGCCTTCGTTCATCACCTGGACACCGAGATCCCAGGCACGGGTCGTCAACTCGCCTTGCGTTTTTAGCTCGCCGAATTGCGCCTCGTCGTTGGCGTCGGCGATCGAGCCCGGACGCAAACCGTCGCCGATGGAAAAGCTGACGTCGTATGCGGCCATGATCTCGCAGATCTCATCCCAATGCGTGTAAAGGAAGTTCTCCCGATGATGCGCCAGGCACCATTTCGCCATGATCGAGCCGCCGCGCGAGACGATCCCCGTGGCGCGGCGGGCGGTCATTGGGATGTAACGCAGTAGGACGCCCGCGTGAATGGTAAAGTAATCGACCCCCTGCTCCGCCTGCTCGATGAGCGTATCGCGGAAGATGGGCCAGGTCAGTTCCTCGGCGCGGCCGTTGACCTTTTCGAGCGCTTGATAGATGGGCACCGTGCCGATCGGCACCGGGCTGTTGCGCAAGATCCACTCGCGCGTGGCGTGGATGTTTTTGCCCGTGGAAAGGTCCATCACGGTGTCGGCGCCCCACTTGGTGGCCCAGCGCATTTTTTCGACTTCCTCCTCGATGCTGCTCGCGACTGCCGAGTTGCCGATGTTGGCGTTGATCTTCACCAGGAAATTGCGGCCGATGATCATGGGCTCGATCTCCGGGTGGTTGATGTTCGCCGGGATGATGGCGCGGCCAGCGGCGACTTCCCGCCGCACGAACTCGGGCGTGATGAACTTCGGCACCGCGGCGCCGAAAGACTGGCCGGGGTGCTGTTGGTTGAGCACGTTGCGCGCGCCGTCTTTGTTTTCGACCGCGTCATAGGCGATCTCGCGGCCGAGATTTTCGCGGATGGCGATGTATTCCATCTCCGCGGTGATGATCCCCTGGCGCGCGTACCAGAGCTGGGTGACGGGATGCTCCTGGTTGGCGCGCAGCGGTCTGCGGTGCAAGCCGGCAAACCGCTCCAGCGGGATGGTGTCGCTCTCGAAGCGGCTCAAGGCGCGATCCTGGTGGGCGGGGCTCAAGTAGCCGTTGTCCTGGGGAATGACCTCGCGCCCGGTGTACGTTTCCACGTCGCCCCGGCGCAAAATCCAGGGCAGGCGGAGCGCCGGGAGACCATCCCGCACCTCGCACCGAACCTCGGGATCGCCCCACGGACCGCTCGTATCGTACAGGCGCACGGGCGCGTTTTCCTCGATCCCGCCCGCCGGCAGGTTTGTCCGGGCCAGGGATACCTCCCGGAACGGCACGCGCAGTTCGCGATGAATCCGGCCGGAAGCGTAGACCTTGCGGCTATTGGGCAGTGGCTCGCTGCTGTCGTTTCCGATGGAGTCTTTGGCGGCAATCATAAGAGGAGGTGGCGCAAGGCGCAGCGGCGAACTTAACGAGACGATCTGGTAATGTCCAAGGATTGTCCGTCTGGCGTGTTACACTGGGCGCCGCCCGAGTTATCCTAATCGCCGGCGAGCGCCCCGGCCGGTTGCGTGAAGACGAAAACCGGCGCGCTCGTACAAGCGCCGGGCGTCCTCGCGCCATTCGGTCACGCAGAGCGCCGCCTGCGGCAACCGCTGGACTTCGAAGCTCCAGCGCAGGGCCGTTTGCAAGAGCCACCGTCCCAGGCCGCGCCCGCGGGCACTCGGGCGCACCGCGAGATAGTCGATGAAGCCCTCGCGCGGAGCGGCGTTCACCGAGACGCAGACGTAGCCGAGCAAACGCAGATCCTCGGCGGCGGCGAAGATCACGTGCTCGCTGTCGCGTCCGGCGAGGAGTTCCGCTGCCGGTGTGCTGTCGGCGGCCGGAAACGTTTCCCGATGCAGCCGGGCGAAGCCGACTTCGTGCCGGGCACTGAGTTCCGGCAGCGGAGATGCCTCGGCGATTTCGGCCGCGGGGGCCACATAAATATGCGTGGGAGGCCGGAGGTCAAAACCGTGCTGACGCAGAAAGTTGAGCCCCTCGCCGTTCGCGACATTTAAAAACGCGTCCAGCCGCTGGAGGCCCGGCGGCAAGGCGCGCAGCAGCTCCCGCAGGAGCGCGGCTCCTGCCGTTTTCCAGGCGCGGGGCGAAGAGATCCACGGCCCCCACAGCCAGCCAATACCGCCGGCTGCGCCGCATTGGCAGCCCAGCGCCCCGCGGATGAGGCCGTGGGCCGCGTTTTCATCCATGGCCAGGACGTACACGGATCGGCCGCCGGCCACCAGACCGCCATCGCGCAAAAGCGCCTCGCGGATTACGCGGGAACGGCTGCCGGGCGTGTGGAGGCATTCGCGTGCCGGCTCCGCGTTATTTTGCGCGATGAACGCGGCCAACGCATCGACGTCCCCGGCGGTAGCGCGGCGGATCAGCGAGTTTTCCCACACCGGCTTAGATCCGCCGGTGCTAACAACCTGCACCGTGGTGGCCTGCGGCCCCTTTTCGCCGTGGGTCTCGCTGAAACGCACCTCAGCGCCCACCTTCAGATTTTCGAACTCGCCGTGCACGAGCGCGTTGCGATGGAAATAGACGTCACGGCCTTGCAGGTCAGTGATAAAGCCATAGCCCTCGTCGGAAAACAGTTTGGTGATCAGGGCGTGCGGCTCCGGATGGGTTTTGACATCCTGGCGCTGGCGCTGGACCAGCTCCTTGACCTGGCGTTCCATGTGTTTGAAGGCGTCGTTGATCACCCTGGAAAGCGGCTCGTGCATCTCGTGCTTGACCGGGCGTTCGTCGGAGACCAACTCGTGACCCGGCGGAATGGTGACGTCGATGCGGACGCGGAATGGGTTGCCGGAATGCTGGGCGTGATTGGGCTGCTCGATGATGACGTCGCAGCGGGAGATGTGATCGCAAAATTTGTCCAGGTGCTGGGCTTTGGACTGAACCAGCGCCTCGATGTCGTCGGTCTTGGCCACGCCCCGGTAGGAGATTTCCAGAGGTAATTGCATACCTAGAATACGGATGCGGAGGCGGTGGAGGTTGGACGGGGCATTTCGCCCGTCTGGAAGGGAGGGATCGGGCAGCGTTCAGCTTGCTTGGCGCGACCCGTACTCGTTCCACGTTTGCTAGACAGTCAGGGACCGGGTCGGAGACCCATCCCTACCTTTTTTTGGAGGCAGCTTCACTGCGCCGGCTGCTTTTTGTAGGGCGGGCGCTCCGCCTGCCGAGAACGGCGTCCGTGGCAGGCAAAGCGCCGCTCTACGGTGTGCCTCTTCTACTTTCTGCGGAGGCGGGCCTTGTCGGCTGGCAGGCGTTTAAAGAGAATGGTGGGCGCCACTTAAGCTCCTCGTTTCAGACAGTCAGGGACCGGGTCGGAGACCCATCCCTACCTTTTTTTTAGGAGGGCAGCCGGAAGGTTTCGCCGATGGCGCGCAGAGCGATGCGCTCCGGGTGCGCGGAGAGTGCCTGCTCGAAGCGGCGGATCGGGGCGTCCATCGGTTCCTGGCTGAGCTTGAAAGTCTGGTGGTGCACAGGCATGACGAAGCGCACGCCGGCCGCGTCGGCCATCTCGACGGCTTGTTCGGGCGTGCAATGACTGCCGATCCACGGATCGTAGGCTCCAATAGGGAAGATCCCCAGGTCGAAACGACCGCCGTCGGCCGACCCACCCCGGCCGCGGAGCTGGCCAAAGAGCGGCGTGTAGGCGGTGTCGCCCGCGTAGAGCATGGCCCGCCCATGCCGGCGCAAAATGTAGCCGTTGTAGCCGCGATGATCGTCCGACCGCAGGCGGGCACCCCAGTGCCGGACTTCGAACGCCTCGATCTCCACTTCATCCCGCGCCGAATCCCCGGTGTGCCCTAGAGGCAGGCGCACCTGCTCGCCCCAGCCGAGTTCGGTGGCGTGGCGGCGCAGGCGGGTGCCGCGCAATAAATCGGCGGTTTGCCGGGCCGTGACCACCCTCGGCCCGGCCCGCAAACGGCCGAGTGTCCGCAAATCGAAGTGGTCCATGTG
>CAXUFU010000015.1:0-8920 GCA_964250275.1 uncultured Chthoniobacterales bacterium
CGCGTGATCCGCAGCCCCGCCGCCATGGCGCGGCTGGCGGCAAAGTGGGACCGGCCCGTCGTCCTGGTGCCAACCATGGGCGCGCTGCACACCGGGCAGCGCGCCCGGGTCGCCGGCGCCCGCCGGGCGGCGGGTCCGGGCGGTCTGGGCGTTGTCAGCATTTTCGTCAATCCGACGCAGTGCGGCCCGCGCGAGGATCTCTCCAAGTATCCACGACCGTGGGCCCGCGACCTCGCACTCTGCCGGCAACACGGTGTCGACATCGTCTTTCATCCCGACGCCGCGTCCATGTATCTGGCGGAGACATCGATCGTCGTCGACGAGACGCTGCTCTCCACCAGTTTGTGCGGCGAGGCACGGCCGGGACATTTCCGCGGGGTTTGCACGGTCGTGGCCAAGCTGTTCAACCTCGTCCGCCCGGTGGCAGCGGTCTTCGGCCGCAAGGACTACCAACAGCTCGCAATCATCGGCCGCATGGTGCGCGACCTGAATGTTCCGGGGCACATTATCGCCCACGATACGGTCCGCGAGCCCGACGGGCTGGCGCTCAGTTCGCGCAACGTCTACCTCACGCCAGACGAGCGCGCGCAGGCGCCGGCTTTGCGCCGGGCGCTGCTCCAGGCTGCGGCTCAAGTGCGGTCCGGGGAACGCGATGCCGCCAAGTTGCGCGAGGGGATCGCCGAGACTCTAAAGCAGGAGGCGCCGCTCGCCCGCGTGGATTACATTGCACTCGTGCACGCGGAAAATCTGCAACCTCTGCTCTCGCGGAAAAGTGGCGAGGCAGCCTTGATCGCGGCCGCCATCTTCTTCGGCAAAACACGCCTGATCGACAACATCCTCTTACCGCGAGGTTCGCGCCGGCGCTAGCAGCGTCAAACTTCAGCGACGGGGTTCCGGCTATGGAAAGCTACGATTTCATCATCATCGGCAGCGGTGTCGCCGGATTGAGTTTTGCGCTCAAGGCGGCGGGTCACGGTCGGGTAGCGATCATCACCAAACGCGCGCCGGCGGACTCGAATACGGCCTGGGCGCAGGGCGGCGTGGCCTGCGTCACCAGCACCGAAGACAGCTTCGATCTGCACATCGCGGATACCCTCGAGGCCGGCGCGGGCCTGTGCGACGAAGAAGCGGTGCGGGTGGTGGTCAGCGAAGGCCCGGCGCGGATCAAGGAACTCATGGACCTGGGGGTCAACTTCGACGAACGCGAGATCCCCGCCGGCCACGGCTCGACCGAGCTGGACCTGGGCAAAGAGGGCGGCCATTCCAAACGTCGGGTGCTGCATTCGCAGGACACTACCGGCCGGGAAATCGAGACCACCCTGCTTGCCGCGGTCGCGTCGCACCCGGACATCCGCATTTTTCCCCGCCACATGGCGGTGGATCTGATCACAAGCGCCAAACTGGGTTTTGCCACCGAGAACCGCTGCCTGGGCGTTTATGTGCTCAATGAGGATACGGGGGAGGTGGAGACCTTCCGGACGTTGCGCCTGGTGCTGGCCAGCGGCGGTTGCGGCAAGGTTTACCTCTACACGACCAACCCCGCCGTAGCGACCGGCGACGGCGTGGCCATGGCTTGGCGCGCGGGGGCGACGGTCGCGAACATGGAGTTTATCCAGTTCCATCCCACCTGCCTTTTTCACCCGGAAGCGCGGTCGTTCTTGATCACCGAAGCCGTGCGTGGGGAGGGGGGCATCCTCAAAAACGCGCGGGGCGAGGCGTTCATGGACAAGTATCATCCGCTGGCTTCGTTAGCGCCGCGCGACATTGTGGCGCGGGCGATCGACGCCGAGATCAAACGTTCCGGCGACGCCTGCGTGTACCTGGATATCTCGCACCAACCGGCGGAGTTCGTCCGCGAGCGCTTTCCCAATATTTACGAGACCTGCCTGCGGTACGGCATCGACATGACGCGTCAGCCGATCCCGGTGGTGCCGGCGGCGCATTATCAATGCGGGGGCGTGCGGACGGACCTGGACGGCGGCACAAACATCCGCGGGCTTTACGCCATTGGCGAGGTGGCCTGCACCGGTTTGCACGGCGCGAACCGGCTGGCCAGCAACTCGCTGCTCGAGGGCCTCGTGCTGGCGCACCGGGCCTGCGAACGTTCGCTGCGGGCGGAGCCGTTTAAGGGGCGCTTTTTTCAAGCGTACGAGCTGCCGGAGTGGACCTCCGGGCAGGTGCAGGACATCGATGAGCTCGTGGTCATCTACCACAACTGGGATGAGATTCGCCGCCTCATGTGGGACTATGTCGGCATCGTCCGGACGGACAAACGCCTGCAACGTGCCGCTGCCCGCTTGCGCAACCTGCAAGCGGAAATCCAGGAGTTCTACTGGAACTTCAAGGTCACGACGGATCTGCTGGAACTGCGCAACCTGGCCACCGTGGCCGCCTTGATCGTCGACTCCGCCCTGAGCCGCAAGGAAAGCCGCGGTCTCCACTACACGCTCGATTACCTCCAGACCGACGATGTCCACTGCCGCAAGGATACGCTGCTGCGGCGGTATTAAATTGGGCCCCATCGGCTTGTAGAATGCTTGGCAATGAATGTGCTCGATTATAGACCATCCACGGCGAAGGCCCACATCTACTAAGAACCTGGTCCTGCGCTGCTTGAGACCGAGAAACTGCTTGCCAATGCTTTGCATCGCGTCTAAAACCTGCCGCGTGAAGACGACTCCCCCTCGCCTCCCCCATGTCCTTGTTGCGCGGCTTGCCTTCTCGGCTCTGGCTGCTGTTCTTCTGCTGCTGCCGCTGGCGACGTTGCGCGCCCAATCTCCGTACGCTAGCAATGCGGACTTCGCCGAGCACGCCCGCATGCTGCGGGAGAACGCCTTGATGAAGGTCGAACCTCAGGTGTTCACCAACGGTTTTACGCCTAGCCCATCGGCTCGTTTTCCTTCTTCGGCCTTTTGGAAAGAGGACATCATCACCACAGTCTTTTGGATTGGCGAACAGCCTACCCCGCGCAACCCGACCCCCAATCATTCCAGCAGTTGGGATCCGAACTGGGCGACGAATTACGGCGGCTACGATAATCCGGAGCCCTCGGCGCGGCGCAATTTCATCCCGGTCTCTTTCATCCCGCGACAAAACCCTTTCTACTGCGCGCTGCCCTACAACGACGTCACGCGAGGCACGACCAAGCCGGAGTCGAAGTTCATGATTCCGTGGTTCAAGCAGGCGTTCGTGCAGGAGGGGCATACGGTTTGCAAAGACCATTGGGTAGCGATCCGCCACGGGTCGCGGATCGCCTACGCGCAGTGGGAAGATTGCGGACCATTCCGGACCGATCACATCCAGTACGTCTTCGGCAACGACCGTCCGCTCCCGAATCTGAACGGCGGCGCGGGCTTGGACGTTTCGCCTGCGGTGCGGGATTACCTGGGCATGAATGCCACCAAGGACGTTTGTTCGTGGCGTTTCGTGAACCCTGGAGAGGTCCCAAACGGACCATGGCAGATCTACGGGGACAATAATACGTTCGTGATCAACCGCCTCAAGGCCGGCGGGGTGCGGGTAGAGAACACCACTTCCTCCGGCAATACGCAGTATTGATCGAAAGAAAAAGGTAGGGATGGCTCTCCGAGCCCGTCCCTGATTGTCTGGACGGTGGCCCCGGAAGAAAGGGTCGCGTCATGCCAGCGGCAACTCCCCAGACAGCAAGGGACCGGCTCGGAGAGCCATCCCTATCTTTTTTTTGGAGAGAAAGTGGAGCGAGACATCGACCAGCCGCCGCCACTAGCACCCAGCGACCGGCTAAAGACCATGCTGGCGCAGCCGCCGCAGGCCTGGCGCCTCGCGGGCTGGCTGTTTATCGCGGGTCTGATCGTCGGCTTGCGCTGGTGGATCGCGGTACACTTGCCGGCGTACATCTGGACGCGCGATAGCGGCTCGTACGTCGCGCCGGCAATCGACTGGCTGGCAGGCCATCCGTGGGTGACCAGCTCGCGCCGTGGGCCGGTTTATTCCTTGTTCATCGCCCTGATCTGCCGGTGGGGCGGCAGCTTCGCGGCGGTGGCCGTAGCCCAGCATGTCGTTGGCGGCTCGACTGCCTTGCTCACGATCCTCTGGGCACGCTCGTGGCTTGGCCGGGAGGCGTTTTGGCCCGTCTTTTTCTGCTCACTTTGGTACGCGCTCTTCGGCCTGCCGCTGGAATTGGAGTGTCTCATCCGCAACGAGACGTTGCTCGTCCTCTTCAGCACGGTGGCGTTCGGCGCCTGGTATTTCATCCTGCGCACCGGCTCTTTCGGTTGGTGTGCCCTCGGTGGCTTTGCCAATGGAATGCTCCAGTTGCTCAAGGGCATTTTCCCGATTCTCCCGGTCCTGGTCCTGTGCGGGGTTGCCTGGCAGTGGCGCCGGCGACCGGCCCGCGCCGCTGTCCTTGCCGGCTGTTATCTGGGCCTGTTCTTGCTGCCGCTGGCCGCCTCCAAGTGGTACACCTGGGCCAGCCGCACCTCGCGTCCGGCCGAACCCGAGGACGGCGAGATGTTTTACGGCCGCACCGCCCAATGGGCCGTTCTCGACGGAGGCGTAGCGCCGGACTTAAAACCTCGCATTCGGCCGCAGGTCGAAGCCTACATCAGCCGTTATCGGGCGACCGGCCACCTGGACAACAACGAGATCGTCAAACGCACGGTGGTGCCCACGCTCAAGGATATCCTCGTCAGCGAACGCCATTTGCAGCCCGCCGAGGTCAATCGCGTGTGCTGGAAGCTGGGGCTCGAGGCCGTCGCGCACCATCCGCTTGCCTTCCTCGAGCAAGTGGTTCACGACTGGTACTTGCTGAACTTCATCACCGCTCAACGCGTGATTTTGTTCAAGCCCGAGGATCTGCTCCCCTCCGTCAAGGACGCTACCCAGTTCGCCACCGCCCATTATGCTCCGGGCGACCCACTCGCCGGGCGCTTATTTGACCTCGCCGAGACGCGGCGCGTCATCGCCGCCGGGATCCTACCGCACGGTGGCTTGCAAGTGTTGGCGCGTTTGCTGAACGGATTCGCTGCCTGGCGGCTGGTCTCTCCTGTCTTTATCACGACGCTTTTGCTGCCCGTGCTCGTCTACTACACCCGCGCGGCGGATCGGGTGTTCTGGCTCGGGCTAGCCGTAGTCTGGTATTTTTATCTGACGCTACTGTCAACGGTTGGCCGCCCTCTGGATCGCTACCTCCTGCCGGTGATCCCGATCACATTTTGGGCCTACTGCACCGGCCTGACGATGCTTTGTAAGCTTGCTTGGCAACGCGGCTGGCTGAAAGCGAGAGTCGTCGAAACCTGAAGGGCGGGCGCCTGTTCTGCCCGAAAGCTTTAACTCCGGCGTTTGTTGCGCCAGGACGAGCGGAAACGGACGATCCAATCCAGCAGAGCCTTCTCAAAGCCGATGTCGTGGCCGGCTTTTTCGCTCTCGATCCATTTGTGCCGGAGGATTTCTTCCCGTTCCGCCAAGAACTCCTTGTACAAAATGGAGTTGGTCACCAAGTCCGCGTCCTTGGCTGCGGCGGACGCCGGGTTCTCGAGGGGAGGAGCTTTCATACGTTATCTTCCAAGCATCAAGCACACCAAACTGGGTCGGCTCGAGTCAGAGGACGCACCGTGCATGGGTCGCCGGGTACGTGGGTGCATCGAAGACGAAAATGCCGGCAGTTTCAAACAAAAACGTTACGAAAGCTGCGGAACCGTTAACCGAACCTAAAGATGGACTACGCCAGCCGCCGCTCCGTGGATGCGGGTTGCGGTGGGGGGTCAGACAGGCAGCGCCCGCTTGCGCCGGGCCGCGATTTCCGCAAAAGCTCGCGCCACCGCACCCGCCGGCTCCGCCACGACGATCGGCCGGCCGCGATCGCCGGCCTCCCGCGTCGGGATGTCGATCGGGATCTCTCCCAGCAGCGGCACCTGCAGCCGGACCGCTTCGCGCCGGCCGCCGCCCTCACCGAAAATATCGTAGCGCTTGTTGTCGCCGGGACAGAGGAAGTAGCTCATGTTTTCGACGATCCCGAGCACCGGCACATTCGTTTTGGCGAACATGTTGACCGCCTTGCGGGCGTCGATCAGCGCGACCTCCTGCGGCGTGGTCACAATCACCGCGCCCGCCAGCGCCACAGTCTGCACGATGGTGAGCTGGATGTCGCCCGTACCCGGCGGCAGATCGAGCACGAGGTAATCCAATTCCCCCCAGGCAACACGGCGCAGGAACTGTTGGGTGTACTTTGTGACCATGGGCCCGCGCAAAATCGCCGGCGCATCATCGCTGCCGAGCAGAAAGGCCATCGACATGAGCTCGATGCCGTGCGCCTCGATGGGATTGATGCGGTCGTCTTCGGTTGCGGTGGCCGGCTCCCGGGAACCGAACATGAGAGCGATGCTGGGTCCGTAGAGGTCGCAGTCGCACAGCCCGACAGCCGCGCCGCTCCGCTGCAAGGCGAGCGCCAGATTTGAGGCCACGGTCGACTTGCCGACCCCGCCCTTGCCGCTGGCCACAGCGATGACGTGCTTAATGCCGTCGATGCGGCTGGCGCCGGCGCCGGTGGAAGTCGCGACGGGGTTCTGGATGTCAACGCGGCGCCGGCTTCGTCCTTGATCTGCTGGGCGACCGCCGGTTGGTTGGTGGCGATGGAGATGGCGACGAGAACATCGCGTCCATTGTCGCCGATCTGGATGCCCTTCACGATACCGAAGGAAACGATATCGCGGCTAAAGCCGGGATAACGCACGGTGCGAAGCCGTTCGCGAACGATCTCTTCGTTGAGGATGGGTGCCATGGAATTTGGGAAAACCGAGAAGGTGAGGGCAAAGAAGCGTGGTGTCCGCGTGTTTGGGGTGCCAGGATAACCCGGAGCCGCGATCTTCGCCAGAGCCGCGCCGGGAGATCGAGCCTGCGCTTGAATCGGGGGATACAAGCATTGGCGGTCTGCGCGTCGCGACGAATCCGATGGATTCCGTTGCACTGCTCCTGGGCGGCGGGTATGTTCGACGCTCCCCAAAGCCAGGGTAGCTCAGCGGTAGAGCAGGGGACTCATAAGCCCTTGGTCGGGAGTTCGATTCTCCCCTCTGGCATCTGTCCCTTGGCGAGAGTAGTTTACGTGAATTCGGTCACCTCAAGAGGGCGAAAGTCATCACAAAAGTCATCACACGACGCCTGTGTTTGGGGATGCCGCAGATGTTAAAACCCGTTGTTCAGGAGCTGGGGTAACGGCCGGTCGGGCGAGTTCGAGACACAAGGCAGGGAGGACGGCATTTTGGTGTGCCAGTCGAGAGTGGACCGTCTCCTCGACGGACCGTATCCTCTCCTTCCCTCGATGCTGCTAACTCTCTCCACCACGCACGAACCTGCACCCGAACTCGGTTACTTGCTGCACAAGAACCCGACTAAGGTTCAGACGTTCGATCTGCCCTTTGGCCGCGCTCAAGTCTTCTATCCGGAGGTCACCCCGTCCCGCTGCACGGCAGCGCTACTGCTGGAGATTGATCCCGTCGGCCTCGTTCGTGGACGGGGACCAGCCGGGGAAGGTTTTTCCTTGCAGCAGTACGTCAACGACCGCCCCTACACGGCGTCTTCGTTCCTGAGCGTGGCGATCTCCCAGGTGTTCGGCTCCGCGTTGGGTGGGCGCTGCAAAGACCGCCCGCAGTTGGCGGAGGCGGCGATTCCCCTAGAAGCGCGCCTCCATACCGTGCCGTGCCGACCCGGAGAAGCGTTCCTGCGCGGGCTGTTCGAGCCGCTGGGCTACCATGTAGAGGTGGAACGCCACCCGCTGGACGAGCGTTTTCCTGAGTGGGGTGAAGGTTGGCACTACACGCTGACACTCTCGAAGACGACGCGCCTATGCGATCTGCTCCGGCACCTTTACGTGCTCGTGCCGGTGCTGGACAACGACAAGCACTACTGGATCGGCGACGACGAGGTGGACAAGCTCATTCGGCAAGGGGAGGGCTGGCTCACGGAGCACCCTGAGCGCGAGAGCATCGTGCGCCGCTACCTCAGGCACCGTCCCGCGTTGGCGCGAGAGGCGTTGGGCCGCCTGCTGGCCGTGGAAGAGGAAGCCGTTACGGACGATCCCGAAGCCACGCGCGAGCGGCGTGACCGCGAAGAAGAGGCCGTGGAAAAGCCTCTCAGCCTCAACGAGCAACGACTGGCTGCCGTACTGGCGGCGTTGCGCGCTAGCGGGGCAGCCACCGTGCTGGACCTAGGCTGCGGCGAGGGGCGGCTCCTGACGCTTCTGCAAGCGGAGAAGGCGTTCACGCGCATTCTGGGCATGGACGTGTCGCCCGCCACCCTCCAGGTCGCAGCGCGGCGCTTGCATTATGACCGCCTCACGGAAGCCCAGCGCGCGCGTTTGAGCCTCGTTCAGGGGTCATTGCTGTACCGGGACGAGCGGCTGAAAGGTTTCGATGCTGGAGTCTTGGTGGAGGTCATAGAACATTTGGACCCGCCGCGCTTGCGCGCAGCGGAGCGAGTCGTCTTCGAGTTCGCTCGGTCCGGCACGGTCATTGTCACGACGCCTAACCGCGACTACAACCCGAAGTGGGAAACGCTGCCCGCCGGGAAGCTCCGCCACCGGGATCACCGCTTCGAGTGGAGCCGAGCGGAGTTCCAGGCGTGGGCCGAAGACGTGGCGACCCGCTTCGGCTACTCGGTACGCTTTCTCGCGGTTGGGCCGGAGGACACTGCTCTTGGCTCACCGACGCAAATGGGGATTTTTGCTCGGCGGGAACCTTCCTGATTTCGCATGTCCCGGAGCATCCACGCCACACGGCAACAGCTAAAGAAAGCGCACTTCCACCAGTACGCGCAAGACGCCCACAAGGAGGCAGCCATCCGACGGCTGCGAAGTGCTCTTACACGGAAGCATTGGACCAAACAGCAAATGCGTCGGGAAGCGATTCAATCGCGGCAACCGGCGGTCTTGGCAGCCGCCATGCATGGC
>CAXUFU010000015.1:8930-14743 GCA_964250275.1 uncultured Chthoniobacterales bacterium
GCCGGGGGAACGGTTGCCATTGAGATCGAAGGAGGGCCAGCGCGGCAATTCATCCATTTCCCTGCCTGCCCAGATGACTTGCGGGCGCTGATGGCTATTCTGCCGCCAGGAATAGCCGACGGGATTAGCCGGATCGTACTCAGCTTGGGCAAGCAGGACATCGCGCGAAGAACCCATCCCGACCAAGGCGAAACTGATCCGCTGACTGGCAGAAGAGGCAATGAGCTTTTCAGCGGTGTGTACTGCGGACTGCTTCTGGGAAGCTACCGCCCGAAGTCGGCCAGCATCTGGCTCTACGCATATGTCTTCGATCCCGCCAAGTTGCCCCTGCCTTTGCCGTTCTGCGAGTTGTTCCTGCGTTTGCGGACGTTAACCACCTTCGCCCACGAACTGGCGCACCACTTCGACGAAGTGCGGCGGGTTGCCCGTGGACGCTGGTTGGCCCGAGAAAAGGGGGGCGTGGAGCGTTACGCCGAACGAATCGAGTACTCCTGGGGTCGGGCGTTCGTCGTTCCGCTCCTGCGGCAACGTTATCCCGAAGAGGTACGTGCCTTTGAGGAGTGGATTGCCCACCACGGTGGAGTGCGGGTGCCTTTGGAAATGTTGGCAGGCGATCCGCGAATTACCCGGAAGGATCACCTGATCAACCTGCGTTCTGACCCCCAGATAGCTTTCACCCGCTGGTTGACTGAACTCGCTGGGCATAACGGCGACTTATACGCGTCGCGCTTTGACTTCGCCGAAAATCTCCATCTTGAGGATCAGTACGAACTTTGCCTGGGAGTGCTCGACGGTTTGCTGACCGCTTGGCCTCCAACGGCAAAGACATGCGCTCTCAAGGCGGACACGCTGGTGCATCTCGAACGCTGGAACGAAGCCGAAAAATGCGCTCGTCAGGCTTTGAAGATGGATGCCATCTTGCTGGATGCCTGGGAGACGCTGGGGTGGGTGGCCATCGGACGGCGCAACTGGCGAGAAGCTCTGGCTAATGCTGACCATCGTCTCACGCTTCTCGGCGCGGAAAAGATGGATAGCGCCAAGCGGTTGATCATGTTCCACCGCGCTATCAGCTACTGCGGTCTAGGAGAAATGGTCCCGATGGAGCAATGTCTCGCCGCCAGCGTAACCCGCGAACCTTACTTGAAGGCGCGCCGTAGAGCCGCGTACCGATGGGCGGGCCTCCCTATGCCAGCCTGAACTCTTGCAGTCGTGAACATCACCATACCCGAACTTGCGCTTGTCGTGCTCATCGGCCCCAGCGGCCCGGGCAAAAGCTCTTTCGCGCGCAAGCACTTCCTGCCCACAGAGACACTTTCCTCAGACGAGTGCCGTGGGCTTGTCAGCGATGACGAGAACAACCAAGCCGCTACTACCGACGCCTTCGAGGTGCTACACTTCATCGCGTTCAAACGGCTTGCCGCCGGACGGCTGACGGTGGTGGACGCGACCAACGTCCAGCCAGAGGCAAGGCGTCCGCTTGTTGCCCTGGCGCGTCAATTCCACTGCCTGCCAGTGGCTCTGGTGTTCGACCTGCCGGAGAAACTCTGCCACGCCCGCAACCAGGAGCGGCCCGAACGCGCTTTCGGCTCTCATGTCGTCAGGCAGCAAAGCTCGCAGCTTCGTCGATCCATCCGGGGCCTGGGCAAGGAAGGCTTTCGTCATGTCTTCACTCTATCCAGCGTGGAGGAAGTGGATGCCACGACTGTCACGCGGCAGCCGCTGTGGAACAACCGCCGGAGCGAGCACGGACCTTTGGACATCATCGGCGATGTCCACGGCTGCTTCGATGAGTTGGGGGAACTACTGGAAAAACTTGGCTGCGTCCCGCAGGCAGACGGACGTTTCGCACCGACTGAGGGGCGCAAGCTGGTGTTCGTCGGTGACTTGGTGGATCGCGGACCCAGGATTCCAGAGACCGTGCGTCTGGTAATGGATTTGACGGCGGCAGGTCACGCGCTCTGCGTGCCGGGCAACCACGACATCAAGTTTATGCGGGCCGTCTTTGGAAAAAAGGTGCAGGTAAATCACGGCTTGGCTGATTCCTTGGAGCAGTTCAAGGCTTACGAGGAGCACCATCCGGGCTTTACCCGCGCGGCAGCGGAGTGGATCGACAAACTGATCAGCCACTACGTACTGGATGATGGCAAGCTGGTTGTTGCCCACGCTGGCATGAAGGAATCCATGCAGGGGCGCGGCTCCGGCGCGGTGCGCCAGTTTGCTCTGTATGGCGAGACAACAGGCGAGACGGACGAGTTCGGGCTGCCGGTGCGCTACAACTGGGCCGCCGAGTACCGGGGTCGTGCGACGGTCGTTTACGGCCACACGCCCATTCCCCATCCCGAGTGGCTCAACCGCACAATCAATCTCGACACGGGCTGCGTCTTTGGCGGCGCGCTGACCGCTTTGCGCTACCCGGAAATGGAACTCGTCAGCGTACCCTCCCGAGCGACCTACTGCCAGTCAGCAAAGCCTTTTCTCCCGGCGGAGGAAGCCGCGCCCTTGCTCACGGCGCAGCAGAGCAATGACGACGTGCTCGACCTGGGAGACGTACTGGGCAAGCGCATCGTCTCGACGCGGCTTCGCGGCAACGTCACGGTTCGTGAGGAGAACGCCACCGCGGCCCTTGAGGTCATGAGCCGATTCGCGGTCGATCCCAGGTGGCTCATCTATCTGCCGCCGACCATGTCCCCTTGCGAGACGAGCCAAGTGGAGGGTCTGCTCGAACATCCGGCTGAGGCGTTCGGTTACTACCGCGACCGGGGTGTGCCGCGCGTGGTCTGCCAGGAAAAGCATATGGGTTCCCGGGCGATAGTTATCGTGTGCCAAAGTTCGGACGTAGCCCGGCGGCGGTTCGGCGTGGAGGTAGACTCCTCTACCCCATTGCTTGGGACAATCTATACCCGGACAGGCCGCCGCTTTTTCGACGGCGCGCACGCGGACCAGGAAACCAGTCTTCTGGAACGCCTGGGAGCAGCGATCACGGCGGCAGGCTTGTGGGAAGAGTTGCAAACGGACTGGCTATGCCTGGACTGCGAACTGATGCCTTGGTCGGCTAAAGCGAAGTCTCTCCTGGAAACGCAATACGCTCCCGTGGGTTCCGCCGCGAGCGCGGGCTTAGCGGCGACCGTCAGTACCTTGGAGCAAGCTGCCGCGAACGGAGCCGACGTAGCGTCTCTGCTTACCTCCGCACGGGAACGCCTCGATGCGGCTGGCCGCTACGTGGCGGCGTACCGCGCCTATTGCTGGACGGTGTCTGGGGTTGATGATCTTAAGCTGGCTCCGTTCCACCTGCTGGCGACGGAAGGCCGGACCTACTTCGGAAAGGATCACACCTGGCACATGGAAACGCTCGCCCGTTTGGCCGCGCATGACCCGCTCTTGCTGGCTACGACCAACCGCGTGGTCGAACTCACCGACGCCGAGAGCGTGCAGGCCACGACTGCTTGGTGGGAGGAACTGACGGCACGAGGCGGCGAGGGAATGGTGGTCAAGCCGCTGGATTTTATCGCTAAAGGCACCAAACGCGGCGATCTCCTCCAACCGGCGGTCAAGTGCCGGGGCAAGGAGTACCTTCGCATCATCTATGGCCCGGAGTACGACCGACCGGAAAACTTGTCGCGCTTGCGTTCGCGCGGGTTGTCCGGCAAGCGTTCGCTGGCGCTGCGTGAGTTCGCGTTGGGCGTGGAGGGCCTGGAGCGTTTCGCCACCCGACGCGAGCCGCTACGGCGCGTGCATGAGTGCGTCTTCGGTGTGCTGGCGCTGGAGAGCGAGCCGGTCGATCCCCGCCTCTGAGAACCGGCGACGAGAGTTTGACTCTCCACTCTGGCCATGTCTTTCAGCGAGATACGTGAAATGTCCGGTCATCTAAAATGGCCCGAAGTAATCATACAGCTTCCACGTTTTAGGATGCCACAGACGTGGAATCAAGCATCGCGAGGATGCCTTGCTGCAAGCCGCTAAATCTTCCGACTGACGTTCACTTTCCCGGATCGATCACACGGCCAAAGGAGGTGAAATGGGGATCGGTGGCAAAGTCATGAACAGGATCGTCCCGCAGAGAATCCAGCAGCTTGGTTTTCAGTGCCTTTTCTTCCTCCAACTCGACTAGCTCTGCCCGGGCGGCCTTGAAGGCAAAGTAGGCACGGGGCATTAGGACGATGGTTGGTAAGGCAAAGCCGAGCAGAAAAAAGCCCTTCCGGTTCATCCAAGCGTCGGCCGCGATGTTCGACACTAACTGCAAGCTGAGGATGACACCAATCAAAGCGAAGAGTGCCTTGGAAATAGTCGCGATGTAGAATGAGGCGGTGAGACTAATTTCCAGCCGCCGCAATTCAGCGCGGAGCTTTTTTCGCTCCAGGATCGAGAACGAAGGTAGGGTGATTGGCTCGTCCAACTTCTTGACCGCCGCCGCAAAGAAGCCGTCGGCAACCACCAGCACGCCCGCCATGGCCGTCAGGATCACGCCGGGCAGCTTGAAGTCCTCCGGCCTAGCGCGGGTGGGAAATAGCTTTTCCGCAAACACCAAAGCGACAAAGCCACAAACGATCTGCATCGTCAGCCGGGCTGTCCATTTGATGCTCATGGGGCTAAGCCTCGCTGTTTATAATATCACGCTCAAGGAGCGTTTCCATCCAGTCGTGCATCTGGTTGAATACGTCCGCAGGCGATGCCACCCCCCCGGGCAGGGCACCGTGAAGTCATCCTGGATGCTTAGCGCCGTGCCCTTGAGTTTGCCTACGTTGGGCACGTCCAAAATGTAATTCGCATCCTCTCGGTCGGTCAGCACGGCCGCAATGTCATCGAGCGCGTAAGACGGGTTCGCCTCAGTACTCCTTTTTCGGCGGACGATACGAAGTTCGATCTCGATGTCTCCGGTTTGGAGAGCCTCCTTGAAGGCGTGCCTTTCACTGAAAGCCTCTTTTGGAAGGCGACTCCACTTCGGGCGCACCCGCGTTTCAAGCGTTGACTTTGTTGAAGCTCACGTTTTCTGGAGACCTGGCACGACCGAAAAGACGGTTGGCCGGACGGCTCAACACAGGTCGGCTGTTTCGTCCAGCAACGCCTTGACATTGTCTGCCCACAGCTCGGCAAGCCGCAACGTTTGATGACCCTTGGATTTTGGACCAGCGGGAATCAACACGGCACGCGCGATCTCCACGTTCTTGATCGCTTCGTCCAACACTCCGAGTTCAACCGGATTCAACTGATCGTCGGCAAAGTTCACCGCGAGCAAAGGAGCTTTGATCAGCGTCAGCGAACCTGATGGATCGTAATCCCGCGAGGCATCGAACTCGTAGATCACGTCGTTGGCGTCCTGCTCGCTAAGGGCACTTTCTTTGGTCTCCTTGATCTTGGTGTCGGCTGCGGAGATGTCGTCCACCGCTTTTTCGAACTCCTTGGTGCTCCCAACCATAAGTTCAAAGATGCTCCAAGCCGAGCCCAACGTGCGCGGTTGCTCGTCATAGTCACCTCCGTGGTAAGCGGGGTCATTGCGGATGTCGTTGATCAGCATCCGCCTCCAGAGCAGGTGTCTGCCTCTAACGGGGCCGTGCACGCAGGCAATCGGGGGCACCGCCCGCATCGCGTCCGGATAGCTTTCAGCCCACATCCACGTTTGCATTCCTCCCATGGAAGTGCCGAGAAGCAGGCGCAGCTTTTTGATGCCCAGGCCTTCCGTGACGAGTTGGTGCTGCGCCCTGACCATGTCCTGGTAGGTGTACTTCGCGAATCGCGCTTTCAACCCGTCGCTCGGTTTGCTGGAGCCGCCGTGCCCGATTGCGTCCGGCAAAATGATAAAGTATTTGCCGGTGTCG
>CAXUFU010000016.1:0-14630 GCA_964250275.1 uncultured Chthoniobacterales bacterium
GCTTCGAGCAGCGCCCAAGCGGTCTGGAGAGCCTGCCGCGACAACTTCGCCTCCAGCAAACAAATGGGATGGCTCGGAAAGCCCACCCCTACCTTGCTTACGAACGGCAGCTTGGCTGCCTGTTTATCAAGCCACCGGTGAAATCCAACTTTTAGTACCTCTTACCGCTAACAGGTAACCTGTAGCATGCCTACACTCACCACTCTCGAATGAACTTGATGCCCTGCTCGCCATTGGGCCCGGTCATCGGCTTGACGTGGAAACCATGGTACGGGCGAGTGAAGACATAACTGCTGAGAAAGCCAATCGCGGCGCCCGCTAGAACATCGTGAGGATAGTGCTCGAGCGATTCCACTCTGCTGTAACCGACAAACCCAGCCAGCGCGTAGGCTGGCAAACCGTACTCCCACCCATAACGGCGGCGCAAGAACTCCGCCGCTGACATGGCTGCCGAAGTGTGTCCGCTGGGAAATGAATAGTTGCCGCCGTTTGGCCGACGCTCGTTGACAGAATACTTCAGGATCTCAGTGGCGGCCAAAGTCGTGCCCAGACTCTCGGTGTACTCAATCGTCCCGGTTTCGTCCCACTGCAGGGCTTCAGGGTGGTCAAAGCGATAAATAGTCGAACCATAAGCGGCGGCCGGCATGGCATACTGCAGGATGTCACCCGCCGTTTGGATCAGATCGCCGCCAGCTCGCGCGGCAGCTATTGGCAGCACGGTTATTAACATCACCAGGAGGTATCCCAGCCGACGGCAACGATCTAGGCAGGCGGCCTCGCGGGAAAAAGCTTCATAGGGTTTCATGTGCCCTCGATCCGTATCCCTGCGGCTGGAAAATTGGCAAGAACTTCCTTTTGTCTTAACTGCGTCCATCTCAATGGCTTCGAACCCATGCTTCGCTCAGGAAAGAAGCAAGTCTCACACGTAACGTGTTAGGTGGCAGGCGCTTTGTTAATGTCTTGATAGCTCCGGCCCGCTGTTATCACGGGTTTGCACGTTAGGCCCATGACAAAACTGTCATGCTAACGGGTCTCGTTTAACGTCAGTGTGCTGTTACTCTGCCGGGCGTCCGGTTGCGGTGCACGGAGGGAAGAACATCATTTACCCGAGTGAAACTGACCGGAGGAGCAATGGGCAACGATGCGGGCCAGCAAAGGCTTGAAAAACTATTGCCAAGGATCGGAAATACTCTCGCAGGCAGTGAGCCGTGAACTGGTCGGCGAAGTTTCTGAGAATGACCTTTCGTCTGGTGCAACCTCGGCGATGGTAACCGTTACATCATGCGTGTCCTCATTGTAGAAGACGATCCGAGAATTGCAGGGTTCATCGCCGCCGGTTTGCAACAGGAAGGCCACCTCAGTGAGGTCGTCGCTGATGGGGAGACCGGTTTGCGATCCGCCGCCGCTAACCCGACGGCGTTTGATACGGTCGTACTCGACCTCATGCTCCCGCGGCTTGACGGTTTCGGCGTGCTGTCGGGGTTGCGTTGCCGCGGTATCGGCACCCCGGTCCTCATGCTTAGTGCGCTCGATTCCGTCAGCGATCGGGTGCGCGGGCTGCGCGCGGGCGCGGACGATTATCTGATCAAGCCTTTTGCGATGGATGAACTGTTGGCGCGGTTACTCGCGCTCACGCGGCGGGGCCAAGCGGCAGCGGAGCCAACGCGCCTGGCCTTGGCGGATCTGAGTCTGGATCGCCTGTCGCGGCGGGTGCAGCGAGGAAAGGTCTCCATTGAGCTCCAGCCCAAGGAGTTTGCACTGCTGGAATACTTCCTCGGCAACGTCGGGCAAACCTTGACAAAGACGATGATTTTGGAGCATGTCTGGCATTGGAGTTTCGACCCGCAAACCAACGTCGTCGATGTGCTCGTCTTCCGTTTGCGCAACAAGATCGATCGCGGCAACGAGCCGAAGCTGATCCACACCTTGCGCGGTCTCGGCTATGTTCTCCGCGTGGATTAAGCGCTACGGGCGATCCTTGAGCCTGCGCATCAGCCTTTGGTATGCGCTTGGCTTCGTCGCCAGTTTTCTGCTCATCGGCGTCTTTGCCCGCTGGATGCTCAACGACGCCGGCCAGAGCAGCGATCGCCGGGAGATCATGGAAGAGTTCAATCAGGACGCGGCGCGGTGCCGGTTAGTGGGTTCCGCCGGATTCCGGGCGGAACGCATGCACGAAGTCTTCGATGCTGAAGCGACGCTCATTCGTCTTTCCGCGCCCGATGGCCACACGCTGCTTTTCTCCCCCCAGATGGGAGTGGAACCGGAGGAAAACCGTTGGGTCGAAAAACAACTCGCCCTCAACCGCAGATCCGGTTGGCAAAGCGCCCGGCTGCCCGACGGCAAAAACGGGTGGCACTACTACGGGATGCCGATGCCCGATGGCGGCTGGCTGCAAGTGGCGAAGAGCGACCGCCGCAACCACGAAACACGCGCACAATTGGTGAATGCACTGCTCCCGGTGACGGCTTTGGTGGTCCTGCTGGCAACCACAGGGGCGGCAGGCCTCACCTCACGCGCCTTGCAACCGCTGCGGCAACTCATCAACACTACCCGGACCGTAATCAACTCCGGGGACATGACCGCACGCGTTCCCGTCACGCGAGCTACAGGCGGGCATGAACTGGACGAACTCGGCACCCTTTTTAACCGGATGCTGGCCCATAATGAGTCGCTGATCCGGGGGATGCGCGATGCCCTGGACAACGTCGCGCACGATCTGCGTACGCCGCTCACCCGGTTGCGCAGCTCCGCGGAGGCGGCCTTGCGCGACTCGGCGGCAACGCTCGCGGAACGCGGTGACGCCCTCGCCGACGTGATCGAAGAATCCGAGCGCGTCCTGGCCACCTTGCGCACCCTCATGGATATCTCCGAGGCTGAGCACGGCACGATGCTCCTGCATCCGGAAAACATCGAACTTGCGCCTTTCGCGGCCACCGCCGCCGACCTCTACGAGTATGCCGCTGAGGCGCTGGGTGTGCGGCTGCGCCTGAACGTACCGCCGGGTCTGAATGTGACCGCTGATCGTGTTCGCCTCCAGCAAGTCGTGGCCAATTTATTGGATAACGCCATCAAGTACGGCAACCCCGGTGGTGAGGTCGAGATCGCAGCGGGTGCGGGGGCTGACCACCAGCAGGGAGTCTGGTTTCGGGTGCGAGATCAGGGCAGTGGTATCGCCGCGCACGATCTGCCGCGCATCTGGGACCGGCTTTACCGGGGCGACCACAGTCGTTCCACCCGTGGGACGGGCCTGGGCTTGAGCTTGGTGAAAGCCGTCGTCGAGGCACACGGCGGACGTGCCATGGTCGAAAGCGAACCGGGCTGCGGTTCCACGTTCACCATCTTTCTCAGCGCCGAAGCTAGACCGGCGCGCGCTTGAAGCCAACTTTACCCTCTCGAGGGTAAGTTGGAATACTTGCCAGACGTCCCTGCGTTCCGCCTGCCATCTTCCAGACTCTCAAATCGTTATGCATGACAAGAGTCCCCAGCGCTCGATTCACGCCGCCTGCGGGATCGTCCTGGCGCTTGTGCTCGCGGCGGTCTTTCTCCCGCACTTCCATCGTCACACTGGCCTCACGTCCTTGATCCGGTTCGGCGAGCGGCACAAGCAAAACCTGGCGCCGGAGCTGGCCGGAGTGCCGGTCTATCTCGTGCCTCATCACGATGGCTTTGATGGCCAGTACTACGCCCACATGGCGCTGCATCCACCCTGGATTTACCACGACCTCATTAACCACTACGATTTTCCGGCCTACCGGATACGTCGCGTGTTTTTGCCCGCACTGGCTTGGGCCTTGGGATTGGGCCAGCCGTTCTGGATCGTCCACATATTTTCTTTCTTCAACGTGCTGGCGTGGCTCGCGCTTGCCCGATTGCTCACCGTTTGGCTGCCACTGCAAAACTGGGTCAACTTCGGCCGCTGGACCGGCTGCCTGCTCGCCGCCGGGGTGCTGGAAAGTCTCCGCGGCTCGTTAACCGACGTGCCGAGCCTGTTGCTGATGCTGGCCGGAATGCGGTTTTGGGAGACGCAGCAGACGCGGGCGGGCTCGGTCGTCTTTGCCGTGAGTGTGCTCACTCGCGATACCGTCGCATTGTCCGTCTTTGGGTTGCTCTGGCCCCAGCCGGTAACTGTCCGCGGCTTGGCGCGGCTGGCCTGGTTGGGCGGTTTGATTGTTCTGCCCACCGCCTTGTGGGCGCTCTATGTGTCACATTACTTTCACTCCAGCAGCACCGGCGTACCGGGAAACTTTAACTGGCCATTCCGGGCGATTGCCGGCACCGCGGCCGACGCGCTGGAGCACTTGCGCCACGGCGTCGAGGATAATGGCCGGTATACCTTTCGCCTGATCACCATCTTCTCGCTCGTGGTACAGGTCTGGGTGGTGCTGACCGGCTGGAGAAAAGGGCCACAGTGGTTGCGGATGGCGCTGCCCTTCATCCTGCTTGTCCCGTTCCTGGGTTTGCCCGAGTGGGAGGGGCCCTGGGGATTCTGGCGCGCGATCTTGCCCATCACGATCGCGTTCTGTTTCCTGGTGCCCGCCGACCGCCGGTTCGTTCCCGTGTTGCTGGCCGGTTCACTGCCAAGTCTGCTCGCGTTCTTCCGCCTGGTCTATTGAAGGGCTGCCCAGCCAGGCCGCCAAGCTCCCATTTGGGCGTCCAGGACGCGCCGGCCTAGAGCTGCTCGGCGTTGCGAAACCGCTGTAGAATGGGCTGCCGGCGCGTCGGTGCGGCGAAGGGAGCAAACCAGCGCAGCAGCCGATTGGCAAAGGGCGAACAATGCCGCGCATACAGGTCGAGCGGCACCAGGTCCATGCGGAGATGCAGTTTTGGGTCGTAATTGAACGGACTGCTGTAGTAGTGCTTGATTCCTTGCGCGAGCGCCCAGCGCATGATGTCACGGAAGGTGACGTGATAGAGGTGCAGCGGTGACGCCAAGGTCCCGTGCAGACCAAGGTCGTTATCGTGGATCGACTCTCCATCTACCGTGCAGAAGCTGAAGGCGACTACCTCACCCTGATATCTCCAGATGAAGAAACGGGTGTGGTCCGGCATTCTCTCGCCCAGCCGGAAGAAATAGTCGCTGTCGAAAACTTCGAAGTGCGCCTCTCCCTGATGCGCCACGCGTTCGTACAAAGCATGCACGACAATAGCCTCAGAGGGCGTGAGGCGGTTCTTCACTTCCAATAGGATTGGGTCGGGCAAGGCGTCGACCTCCCGCAGCTTGCGGCGCAGGCTCTTGCGCGTGGCTTTGCCCAGGCGATTCTTGACGAAGGCTTCAAAGCTGTCGTCGCGCAAGGCCAGATGTACGGCGGGCAGGCTTGGCAGCCGGATGTACGGGCCGCGCTCGGTCAGCCCCGCCAGCAGCGGACGGTAAGCGGCAGGATAATCTTTGAAGAGAATGAGTCGCACCTGCCTGCGCCTGGCGAAGAGGCTGAGCGCCTCATCCAGCGGAGCGCAAAGTGCTGGCACCTCCTGCAAAGCCCGCACCCCGATCCGGCCTTCGCCGACCACACAGCCAGCCATCAGCAGGTCCTGGCAGAGCAGCGGCCGCAGCGGCTTGGACAAGGCGCGCAACCAGGACGGGAGGCTCACCGTCAGATCTTGCTTGACCAGGAAGAACGGCTGGAGCGCACGTGCCTGGCCTCTGGCGTCCCGCAGCAGGAGATAATGCTGGTCGAATTTGCCGGCGAAAGTCTCCTCCAGGGTCTGGTAATAGCGACGGTCCTTCCACCCGCCAGAAAACAGGATGCGCCAGAGGGAGGGATCAATGGCGCTATGCCGATCGTAGACCTCTGCGGTCCAGCCCGACCCGAGATTGGCCTGGTAAAGCGGGGGCGTTCTGGCCGCGACGGCGGAGAAGCGTGCAACTGGGGTAATGTCGCCGCGCCTCGCTGAGGCGACCGGGGTATTTGCGTGCAAGGTAAGCGGGGGGGAGAATGTTCTGCGACCGCGAGAGGCTAAATCGAAGCGAGTCCTGACTTGGGGTGGCTGATATTGAGAGTTTTTTTGCCAGACGATCCAGCGGGAATGTAAGCGCCGATTTTCTATAAGGCGCAAGCTAGGACAAGCCCGGTCTGCATGACAGTTTTGTCATTGCCATCGGCCCGATCCCCCATCCGGGGAAAATTTCTTGTGACACGCCGATGTCACCGCAGGGGCGGCCCGGCGGAAGGAGGAGCGTCTGCCGGCGCGGCGCCCCAGCTCTTGTTCGGGCGGTTGCCCATCTGAAGTTCCAACTTACCGCCGTCCCGGAGTTTGCCCTGACCGAACCACGGGTTGCTCCACTTCTGGCCGTTGAGTCGCGCTGACTGCACGTACTTGTTGTCTTCGGAAGCGCCGTCCGCCTCGACGACGAAGGTCTTGCCTCCGCCCAGGTCAAGCGTGACCCGGCGGAACATCGGGCTGCCGATGTTGTAGCTGGCTGTGCCGGGCGTCACCGGGTAAAAACCCATGGCAGAAAAGACCACGAACGCTGACATGCCGCCGCCGTCCTCGTCGCCGGGCAGCCCCATCAGATCGTTGCGAAACCACATGTGGAGGATCTCGCGCACGCGCTTCTGCGTCAGCCAGGGCGCACCGGCGTAGTTGTACAGGTATGGGATGTGCAGGCTGGGTTCGTTGGCCATCGTGAATTGGCCGATGTTGGCAGTGCTGTCGGGCAGTTGGGCGTAGAATTGCGGGCGGCTCTTGCCGAGCTTTTCCGTGAACGGGCACCACGCGCAGCAAGCTTTATTGGGGCGGCTCAACAGGGGAAACGTAGGTACAAGCAGGTGGCTGATGTTGCCCATGTAAGGGTTGATGTAGTTCACGGGCGCGGAGCCGGCAACAGACGCGCCCGGGCGGCTGCCCCCAGGTAAACCCGGGCCTGGAGGCTCACGCTCGGTTCGACGTTTGCTCAGGGCCGACGCTCCGTGGGCTCCCAACGCACCTCCGTTTTGACCGAGTTGGCGAGGAAACACTCCTCGTGCGCTTGGTGATGCAATGCTTCGATTTCCGCGTCCGCCGGCTGGCGATCGCCGCCAAAAACCACCTCGGGCCGGAGCGTCACGACCTTTATTACGAGCTTGCCGGCGCCGTCTTTCGCCACCGTCCCGATTGCGGCGTCGCGGTAGCTTTCGACCAGCCAACCTTGCGCCGCTGCCAGGGAAAGGAACCACAGCATATGGCAGCTCGACAGGCTCACGACGAACGCTTCCTCCGGGTCCACGGCAGCGGCCAAGGACAGCGGCGCGGGCACGACCTGTGGCGAAGACGAAGCGGGCACCACGATGCCGCCATCAAATTGCCAGGTGTGCGCGCGGCTGTAGCGGTTGTCCAGGAACACAGCCCCCTGCCGGTTCCAGGTCACGACGGTTTGATGTTCGCTCATCAACCTACGTTTCACGTCCGCTCGGTTCCGCGTAAAGCGTCGGTTTCCCCCGGGAGCCCATCGTATCTCTCAGGCCGGGCGGCATTGCCGGGCCCATGGTTAGGCCGCCGCGCGCAAGAGCCAAACAGTTGCATTAACGAACCTCTTTGCGGACGCCATTGTCATCCCGTGACACGGGTCCGGGCAGAACTACAGCAAAGATTTACGTTGCATATAACTTGCAACACTGCTTATGGATCGCCGCATGAAATCCTCTCCGGCCGCTTCATCCGTATTGTTGAGACTGGCCTGCGCCGTTTGCTTGCTGGCTCCCGCCCGACTCCAGGCCCAAGGCCGTGGTGTCGGCGTGGGGACCAGTCCTGCCGCCACTCCGCCGCCCCACACGAGCGCTGCCAACGTCCAAAACGCCGCGGCTGCTACCCCCGATGATACCGGGGTGCTGGACAACGGGGTGACCGATGTCGTCACGGTCATTGCTTCGCTCGATGAGTTGCGCAACAACATCGTGCCAAACCTTGGCGCCACCTCCTACGGCATCACCCAAAATCAGATCCTCAACCAATCTCAGGGCGAGGACGCGCCCTTTAACCAGACCCTGTTGCGCGTGCCGGGCTTTGCGCAGGACTCTTACGGCCAACTCCACGTCCGCGGCGAGCATGCGAACCTCCAGTTCCGCATCAACGATGTCATCCTGCCCGAGGGCATCGCCGGTTTTGGCCAGGAACTCGATACTCGCATCGTAGATAGCCTCCAGGTCATCACCGGGTCGCTGCCCGCGCAATACGGCATCAACACCGCGGGCATCATCGATATCCACACCAAGAGCAGCGCGTTCAACAACGGCGACGAGCTCGGCTTTTATGGTGGCAACTACAACACCTACCAGCCCTCTTTTGAGCTAGCCGGCACCCAAGGCAAGTTCTCTTACTACTTGACGGGCGCCTTTCTGGCCGACGCCATCGGCATCGAGAATCCGGACAGAGAGGACTATCCCGTCCACGACCACACCGAGCAGTACCATGGCTTTGGCTACATGCAGTACGTCATCGACAACACCAGCCGGATCAGCCTCATCCTGAGCGCGTATGACGCCGATTTTCAGATCCCCAATAATCCCGGCCAGCCGGGCGCTTACGGGCTGGCGGGCGTGCCGTCTTACCCCGGCAGTGTCACGCCGCAGACGCCTTTCGGCGTCGGCGAGTTCTCGTCCTCGCACCTGGACGAAAACCAGAACGAGCAGAACGATTTCGCCGTGCTCGCCTACCAGAAGAGCCTCGACAAGTTGAACTTCCAGCAGTCCATCTTTATCCGCAACAGCTCCATTCTGTACACGCCCGACGACGCCGGCGACGAAATCTTCAACGGGGTCGCCAGCCGGGACGATCGCTACACGCTGACCGGCGGCGCGCAACTCGATGCCAGCTACCAACTCACCGACAGCCACACGTTGCGCGCCGGCTATGAGCTCCTGGCCCAGCACGCCAGCAATCGCACCGTGACGGATGTCTTCCCGACCAACAGCGACGGCGTGCAAACCTCCAATGTGCCGGAGTCCCTGCGGTTTAACCAGGATGGAACGGGCGAGATCTACGGCGCGTACATCCAGGACGAGTGGCAGGTCACCAAGCCCTTAACCATTAACTTCGGCGTGCGTTATGACCGCGTGGCCGAGTACGTCCACGAAGCGCAGGCCAGCCCCCGCCTCAACGCGGTTTACCAGCTCACGAACGACACCGTGTTCCACGCGGGGTACTCCCGCTACTTTACCCCGCCGCCTTTTGAAGGCGTGCAAGAGGCGGGCATTACGCAAGCCGCTAACACGACGAACGCGGCCGCGATCACGCAGAACAGTCCCGACAAAAGCGAGCGCTCCAACTACTTTGACGCCGGAGCGACGCAGACGCTTTTTAAGAGCCTGCAACTGGGCATCGACGGTTACTACAAACGCGCCGTGCAGCAGTTGGATGAGGGCCAGTTCGGCACGGCGATCATCGAAAGCCCGTTCAATTATCGTTACGGCGAGATCTATGGCATCGAAGGCACGTTGACTTACGTCCACGGCGGGTTCGAGGCATACGCCAACGCCGCGTACTCGGAGGCGCGCGGCAAGGATATCGACTCCTCACAGTTTCTCTTTGATCCGGACGAGTTTGCCTACATCCAGAAGCATTACATCTATCTGGATCACGACCAGACTTCCACCGTCTCGGCCGGATTATCGTACCTCTGGAAGTTTTCCGGCACGCGCGTGTACGGGGACATGCTCTACGGCAGCGGCCTGCGGGAGGGGTTTGCCAACGAAGGCAAGGTACCGGCCTACTACACCTTTAACCTCGGCTTTGAGCAGAGCTTCCGCGTCCCGCACTTCGGCCAGGCGCACGCCCGTTTTGATGTCGTCAATATTGCCGACCAAATCTACCAATTGCGCAACGGCTCGGGCGTGGGCGTGGAAGCGCCGCAGTATGGCCAGCGTCGCGGCATCTACGGCGGCATCAGCATCGATTTCGGGCCGCAGCCGGAGACCAAGCAACTCGCGCCTTCGCCGAAGGACAGCAAGGATAACAAGAGCTAACGGAGTGACAGCGACCAACTTCGGTGCGTTGCACCGAACTGTAGGGCGGGCGCTTCGCCTGCCAGGGAGGCATCGACGCTGTACCCGCCCCGTCAGCAACGCCTGCCCTATGACAGTCTAGGCAACATGCCAGGCGAGAAGTGGCGTCACGGCGCCACTGCCAGATCGATGCGGTGGTGCCCAGCCAAATCAGCAGCGCGCAGCGAGCTTCCGCTGACAGGTTTGCCGTCAACCGTCATCCGCACCACGCTGGAACCCGCCCCGGTCAGGGTCAGGTCCAGGGTGCCGCCACGGTAGGGCAGATCGGCGAGGCGGATCCCACTCCAGGGCGCAGGCAAGTGCGGCGTAAAACGTAAGCCGTCGCGCTCGAACTGGAGACCGAAGACGCCGTTATAAACGGCGCGCAGGTACGAGGTCGCCGACCAGGTCTGGTGCCTGGCACTGTCCCAGTGCCCTCCTTGCCAGCCCCCATCCGGGACGCCGGTTTGCGCGTTGTAGATTTCGCGGAAATCATCGCCAGCGAGTGCCAGCTTCGCCATGCCTTGGATTTCTTCGGCCATGACCTCGGTCGCACCGGTCGACGCGGCGGCGTCCGCCCAGAGACCGTTGACCAATGGCCAAATGACATTGTTGTGCCGCCCGGGATGATCGTCGGAGAAGCCGGGAAAGTTTGGCCAGATGCTGGGAATACCCTTCGGGTCGCGGTGCTCGCCGGAGACCAGGGCGCGGGCTTTTGCGGCGTCAGCCACGCCAAAGAGAATGGCGAACGCCCAGCCGGTGCCTTCCTGGTACTTTTCCACTTTGCCCTCATCTGGACCTGACCCGACCAGAAAGTAACCGTAGGTCGAAGTCTCGGCATTCCAGAGCTGACGGTTGATGGACTCGGCCACCGCGTCCGCCTGGGCGTCGAGAGTCGCGGCTTCCGCTGCCGGGCGGCCCAGTTCGCGCGCCAGGTTGGCGGCGGCGCGGTAGGCCGCGACATAGACGCAGTTGGTGCTCAGCGCCATGATCTTATCCGTGCCGGGATGGTCGAGGACGAACGAAGGACCGCCGCCGCCCGGTTGACTGAACGGTGGGGGATAGCCGGAAATGCCGTCGTTAAAAAAGGAAGGCCCAGCGAAAAGCCCGAACTTGGCGTTGAAGTTCTTGGAGCGGCGCTCGGCAAGGGTCTCGACGGCAGCTTCGTAAGCCGGCGCCAGGATCGAGCGATCGCCCGTCACGAGATAGTGCTGCCAGATGGCGGTGACCCAGATGACTTGGTCCCACCATTGATTATCCTGCTGGACGATGAGTTTGCCGTTGCGGCGCTCAACCACCGCCCAGAGCGTGTTCAGAGCGACCTCGGGCGAGAGCAATGAGGCGGCATTCCAGGAGTTGACCGAGCTATCGCGCGTCCAAGGCGTCTGATAATCGCCGCCGGCGCGGATGAAGGTTCCTGGGGGATCGCGAAAAAGGCCGGACCGGTTGTGGTTCTGTTTGGGATCGCGAATCGTGTTCAGCGAGAGCAGGTTTTCCAGCGCGAGTTGGTGGGCGGCGCCGACAGTCGCCTGAAGCGATGGTTGGCCGGGAAAGGTGAGCTGCGGGCGCGGCTGATTCGCCGGCGGCGCAACCGGTTCCTGGGCGTTTGCTGGCAGGCCGAAGAGCAGAAGTGCAAACGCGAGCAACCAGCAGGGAAGGGACATCACAAGCACTCAAGCAGCAGCGTTCCTCAAGAGCAATGAGGAAGGTGACCGGCGCGACAAGTCCGCCAAAATCCCGGACCCAGCAGAGCCAGGTCCGGGATTGATAAAAGAAGTTCAGGAACGGCGCGAGCCTTACGCCCGCACCCGGCGACGCAAAAACAGCAGTCCCATCAGACCAGCAGCCAGCCAGGCGTACGTGCTAGGCTCCGGCACCGCGGCTGGTGTAACCGTCAGGACGAAGTTGTCCAAACCGTTATAATCCGCACCGGAATTTGTCAGCTCGATGCCTAGATCAGCCCCTGCGCTCGCCGCCGAGGGCGCGAAGGTCAAACTATACTCCATAAATCCGGCAGTGGGCAAACTCTCCGGAGTTGTCGAAAGAGCTGTCCCAGAGAACCCGTAAGTTGCCCCCGTCGGCACCGCTTGGGAATAAAACGTCACGCCCAGCGTAGTCGAGGCCCCGGGGCCACCTTCTGTGTCCACCCCGTAAAACGTCAGCGTGTACAGATCTCCCGCCGCGATTGGTCGAGAGGTGACCAAGTTAAAAATACTGGCGCCAGGCTGTTCAAAGGCGCCGTAGAGGCCCTGCTCATTGAGTCCAACCCCGGTCTGAATACCGGTGTCATCGGTTGTCGCAGCAGCAGAGGCAGCCGTGATTGCCCAGTACGGAACGGGATTGGCCGTCGTGGCTGCGCCGCCGGAGCCTACGGTCGGAAACGGCTCGATCTTACTGGCACCGGTGTTCGTCTCGAAACTGCCGTTGTTTGTCGTCGGATTGATCAGCGTGATCATCTGCGCGAACGAAGCCGGGGCCGTAAAAATCAAACCAGCGGCGGCGCAGACGCTGAGAAGTTTTGTGGTGGAAAGTGACATTGCCGGGGGAATAAGCAGGTTAATTGATTGAGGAGGGTGACAATCAGTAGAGAGGTTTGTACTGAAACGCGGGAAATAGATCAACAAAAAAAATTCGGCCGAAGAGATGCTAAATATCTGCACCTTCGCCATTGCCTGCTCAGATCGAAACGTTGGATCAGTCTCTGCCCCTCCATCCCGGCGACTCCTGGCTCAAGGCCGAAAGACTTCCGTATGGCCGAGAATTGGATCGACGCGAATCGTGTAGAAATTCTGGGGCTCCTTGTTCACCGGCAACGGCAGATTACCATCCACCAAAGTCACAAACCAGCCAGTAGTGGAAGTGGGATCAAGGTCCGTCGATCCGTTGGGCAAAAAATTGAACCCGACGTAGTAACACGGCAAGTTGCTGGGGTTTTGTGCGTTGTTGTACGCTGGAATCTGCGTGCTGCCATAAACCGTCCAGGTCCCCTGTTGCGGCACATAATTCGGCGGAGAACCCAGCGGCGGGGTCAAGGTGGAATACACGTTGCCACCGCCGGCGCTCCCAGGTGCGAAAATGATGCCTGGCCGGAGCAACTGCAAGTTGGTCACGGCCGTCGGCGCGACACTCGGATTATCCGGCACGATAAAACTCTGGATCGCGCAAAAGTTCCACGTGGCGGACGCTGAAGAAACTGGCAACTCATACAGACGCACCTGCACCCGGTGACTGCTCGTCAACGCGGCTTGCCTGGCCAGCACGATTTGGTCACTCACGATCTCCCCGGATTGCGTCATGCCCGAGCCCTTCAGAACTTCGATGGCGGAAGGCGTAATGAGAACAACCATAACCACCATCACGCCCATAACGGCCAGCATTTCGACCAACGTAAATGCGCCCAAGGCAAGCTGCTTGGATAACGGGTGCGGCGTTTTCATGACGGCAGACGAGTTGAACGCTCCAGACGATCAGAATTGCTTGGTACCAATCGTATGAAACTTGTAGAACGTGCTGATCGGCGTCAGGTTGGAGTTTGGGAACGCCGTGACGTAATCCGGAAAACCCGGCGTGGTGCCTGTCGCCACGGTAGTGACGCTCGGATCCACGTAACGTTCGATCTGAAAGGAACCGCGATATTCTCCCGTGATGGTGTCTTTGGCCTCCGTGACGGTAGTGTCATTGGGGTCGATAAACGTAGCGACGTTAGTGCCCGCCGATTTCTTGAGGGTCTGCACGCGAACGTGAACGGTGAATGAGTTGGACTTGGTGGTAAGCCGTGCGTAGAGGTCACCATACGGTTCCTCCCGCAAATTATCGCCGGTCAATTGGCAACTGTTCCAGAACTGCTGCATCGCAGAAGGCGAGTATGAGGCCACCGGCACATTAGGATCGTAACTTTGGCCAGCGTCCTGGCTCGGAACCAGTGGGACCGTACAGATCTCCGAGGCGGACCGGAAGATGTCTGGCGGGCCGCCGGAGCCGCCGTTAAAACGCTCTTCAAAAGCCGCCAGGGTACCCGTTTTCTCGTCAGGGTTGATGCTGTAGCGGTACTGGGTCGTCGTTGGACGATTCTGGGTTTTATAGTTATTCTGGGCCGCTGAAATTGGGATGGCCATCATTTTGGTGCCTTTGAGTACCGCTTGGAGAGCAGTGTCCCGCCGGATGTAAGTAAACGGCGCGATCTGGTAGTTCATGTTGACCTTGCCTTGTGTCGAAAGCGGTTCGCTGATGGCGTAAGGCTCCACAATGGGCATTGTAAACAAGTCAAGCATGACGTGATCCGGTGTGTTTACGTAGGGCGGCAGGGGCAAGCCCAAAGAGGTGCGTTGCGAGCTTTTGACGGTTGTGCCAAATCCCGGATGATCAGGAGGCCGCCCGGTATTGCCGAGGGTGCCGTTCTCCGCCACAAACGCGGGTGGATAGGCGCAGAAAAGGAGTGTTTGCCACGGCTGCTGGGTGGGAGCGTTTTGCGTGATGCCCGTAGGCAGGGAGCCAAAAGCAACCGCTGACGCAATTTGCCGGTTGGGCGAATACGTGGCACCGCCTTCCACACCGGCAAAATAGCCGCGGTTAAAATAGGGAGATCTGTTGTACTGGGCGGCCCCCTGATTGGCATTGGTCTGATTGCCCTCGTCTGGTTTATTGATATACGGACCATCTTCCAAAATGCCTATG